>JBBSOG010000007.1:0-30489 GCA_038259985.1 Cytophagales bacterium | reverse complement strand
ACCTCAATCGGCGTGCGCCCCTTGATCAATGCCCGGGGCACCGTTACTATCGTAGGTGCCAGCCGGATATTGCCGGAAGTACAAGAGGCTATGGATGCTGCGGTCCGTGAATATGTGCAACTAGACGAACTCATGGAAGGCGTCGGTCGCAGGTTAGCAGCATTGACTGGCGCTGCATCGGGCATCGTGACTTCAGGTGCATCAGCGGCATTGACAGTAGCTACGGCAGCCTGTGTGAGTGGAGGTGACCCTGATAAGCTCTGGCAAATCCCTAAACTCAATGGGATGAAAGATGAAGTAATCATTCCGTCTTATTCACGTTCAGCATACGATGCTGCGGCAAAAGCAGTAGGGGTACGCATGATAGAAGTGTCCAATCCGGAAGAACTGAAATATGCATTAGGCCCTCAAACGGCTATGATCATGGTGCTGGCAGGAAGCCGTTCGGAAAATGGGCCGCTTTCCCTGCGGGAAATTGCCTCAATAGCTAAACCTCAGGGCATTCCTATCCTGGTAGACGCTGCCGCTGAAGGTTTGGAAGTCCCCAACCCGCATATCGCCCAAGGAGCGGATATGGTAGCTTACAGTGGAGGAAAGTACCTGAGAGGCCCGCAATGCGCGGGTTTATTGCTGGGCCGCAAAGATCTGGTACAGGCTGCCTGGATGGCAAGCGCCCCACACCACGGATTTGGACGTGGGTTCAAAGTAGGCCGAGAGGAAATCATGGGCATGCTGACTGCTGCTGAAATGTGGATGAAACGCGATCACGAAAAAGAATGGCAAATGTGGACAGCTTGGGCCAACCATATTTCCAGCAGACTGGAGAAGATTGACGGGGTAACCACTGAAATCCATGTGCCGGAAGGCCGCTCAAACCGTGCCCCTAGCCTGCAAGTGCAGTGGGATATGGAAAAAATTCCGCTAAGCGGCTATGATGTCGAGCGGCTTTTATGGAATGGAGAACCAAGAATTGCAGTGAGTGGCATGGGCAGCTTTCTACCTTTTCCACCTAATTTGCAGCCCAATATCAGCATTAACCCATCCCAATTAGAGGCAGGGGAAGAAAAAATTATTGCCGAGCATGTATTTGAAGTGCTTTCCAAACCAACGAAAACAGAGAAGCAAACTGCTCCCCCTGCTTATGACCTAAGCGGACAATGGAACCTTGAGATGAAATTTGCCGCAAGTGTAGTCAATCAGTCGTTTGTTTTTGAGCAGGAAGGAAATCAACTTTCAGGAACGCACTATGCCAGTTATGGCCCCCGCGAGTTGATGGGCACATTGTACGGAAAAGAAATGCTGATTCGCAGCTCTTTCCATGGAGAAGGGGTACGCCTCAACTTTGAGTTTACCGGAACGGTGAATGGTGATAGCATGGGAGGAAAGGTCAGCCTCTCCGAATATGGCATGGCAGAATGGAAAGCAAAAAGAAGGAAGTATTGAGCAGTTACCAGCTATTCAGGCATTACACCTTGGATTGCTGCTTGTAAATTTCAGGAAGGAGAAGCAATCATAAAAGGTGACAGTGAAATAAGTCAACCTAATGTACCAAACCATCAAAACACAACAGGCCTCAATGGTTTGGTAGATAGACTATTTTTTTATCAAAATTCATCAAAGGGGAGCTCAGATTTACCGCTTAATCAAATTACCCGAACCACGGATACTGCTGCTCACCTCGGGATTTCCGTAATAAATAATATCACCACTCCCCCGAATTTCAGCCCGCAAATAATCACTGACATTGACCGTGGAATTACCACTTCCTGAAATGTTGATGTCAGTTTCAACAGTAAGCAAATCGGCCGCCCGGTAATCACCTGAGCCATTGATGCGTACTTCCTGCTCATTAGCCTCTCCTTGTAAGATGAAATTGCCGGAGCCATTTATTTCGGAGAAAAGTTTATCATAATATACTTCCAAATCCATATTGCCTGAGCCGGAGGTTTCCAAATTCAGGCGGTCGCCGGCGAATACACTTTCGCCGTACACATCGCCTGAGCCGCGTACTTTGAGCTCTTCCAGATCTACTACAGTGATATAAATTTTTACAGCTTCACGGCTGCGGTATGAGCGGGTACTTTTGATTTTGAGTTCCCCACCCCGCACACTGGTGCTGATAATAGGCATAATGTTGTCATCAGCCTCCACTTCTAGAATTTGCTGGTCATCCTGGCGGAGTATGATATCCATAGCGCCTTCAACTATGATACGGTCAAAGCCGGAAAGGGCGCGTTCTTCGACGATCACATTGCCTGAACCTTTGATGGTAGGGCCAAAGTCGTCATCATCGTCAAAATCTACATAGCAGCTGGTAGTTAATGCCAAGATCAAGATAGCAGGTAGGGTTTTATAAAAGATGGTTTTTGTTTTCATAGCTGTAAAATATTATCTCATTTGCTACTAATACAGCCAATTCCATTCTTACCCTACCTTTAAGCGAAAATTTTTTTCTGAACACAAAAAAAGCCACGATGTACGTGGCTATCGGATTTTTGGAAGAAGATAGCTCTGCCAACTCTCAAAGATTTGGCAGAGCTTATCAGATTAAACGGTGAATTTGTACCATTTCTCCTTGCTTTTGCTGGAGGCCACGGCATTTTCAATAAAGGCCATCCCTCTTACCCCATCTTCTACCGTGGGAAAATCCAAATACTGAGGATCAGGTTCTTTGCCTTCCATACGGGCACGCAGTGTCATGGCAAAGTTGCGGTAAATATTTGCGAAAGCTTCCAGATAGCCTTCGGGATGTCCGGCAGGAAGGCGGGTATGCGCCATAGCACCCTCTCCCAGATAAGTACGGTCTACACCAGGACGATAAATCTGTATAGGTTGATCCAGCCAGCGGACAGTCAATGAGTCAGGTTCCATCTGTCGCCATTCCAGCCCGCCTTTTTCGCCGTACACATAAATTTTGAAGTTGTTTTCTTCTCCGGCGGCTATTTGGCTGGCATGCAGTACGCCACGGGCACCATTATCAAAACGGAGCAGGATATTTCCATCAGTATCTAGTGTTCTACCTTCGCCAAAAGCAGTAAGGTCAGCACACATCTCAGTAATCTTCAGGCCAGTCATGAACTCGGCGAGGTTCTCAGCATGCGTCCCAATATCGCCCATCGCATTGCTGACGCCGGTCTTTTTGGGGTCTACTCGCCAGGCTGCCTGCTTATTGTCTCCATCTTCTTGCTTGGTAGAAAGCCAGCCTTGCGGGTACTCTACTACTATTTTTCTGATCTTCCCTAATTTACCGCTTTTGATCATATCCCGCCCCTGTTTCACCATAGGGTAGCCGGTGTAATTATGGGTAAGCGCAAAAGTAAGCCCGGTTTTGTCCACCATTTCCTTAATTTCTTTCGCTTCCTTAAGGCTTAATGCCAGGGGCTTATCACAGATCACCGCAAATCCATTCTCCATCGCTAGCTTTGCGGGGGCGCCATGCAGGAAATTGGGCGTTACAATAGATATAAAGTCCATGCGCTCGCCTTCTGGTAGCGCTTTTTCTTTCTCTATCATTTCTTCATAACTGCCATACACTCTATCAGGGGGCAAAAAAAGCTCTGCACCGGATTCCTTAGATTTTTGAGGATCACTGCTGAAAGCCCCACATACCAATTCTATCTGGCCATCCAAAGTGGCAGCCATGCGGTGTACGCCTCCGATAAAGGCGCCTTTGCCTCCTCCAACCATTCCCATTCTAAGTTTTCTATTTGCTGTAACCATAGTTCAGGTTATAAAATTTGTAATAAAACAGTTCGTTTATTTGGTGAGAAAATTAACTTATCAAAAAATAGGGCGTTGTCTACAAAGTTATAAATTTGTGAAACAATAGCCATTTCAGAAGTACTTTTTCAACTTTTAAGTTTAATCCATAACACAACCGATAAAAATGTTTACAACTAGAAATTTAAAAACCGGATTGACGGTTTTTTTGCTCACCCTTATTTGCGCCCACTTCAGTATGGCGCAGGAAATTATCAAAGAAGACTGGAAACCTGAAGATACGGAGTTTTGGGACCCTGAACGTCCGGTAGTCACGCCGGGTAAAGGAATGGCTCCCCCTTCCGATGCCAGTGTATTGTTTGATGGTAAAGACCTTTCCAAGTGGGAAAGTCAAAAAGACGCCAGCGCCGCTCCCTGGAAAGTGGAAGGCGATCATTTTACCGTGGCGCCCGGTACTGGTGGTATTCAAACTAAAGATGAGTTTGGGGATTTTCAATTGCATATAGAATGGCGCTCGCCGCAAGAAGTGAAAGGGGAAAGCCAGGGCCGTGGCAATAGTGGTATCTTTCTTCAGGGTTTATATGAATTGCAAGTACTGGATTCATATGAAAACCGGTCTTATTACAATGGGCAGGCAGGAAGTATTTACAAGCAATCCCCTCCGTTGGTCAATGCCATGCGCCCGGTAAATGAGTGGGAGGTGTATGATGTGATCTACACCGCACCCCGATTTGATGAGAAAAACGGGGCTTTGCTAGAGAGGGCAATGGTCACCGTGTTGCATAATGGCATCGTCGTACAAAATGCCACCCAGATACAAGGCACGACCGAATATATTGGTATACCTAAGATCATTTATCATGGTGATGGCCCGATAGCCCTGCAAGACCATGGCAATACCGTGAGCTTCCGTAATATATGGCTTAGAAGACTAGATCAATAAAATTAACCTAAGCATACCTGCAAAATATGGTATGCCTTTTACTTAAAACACATGAAAAGACTTAATAGACGTTCGTTTTTATTAGCCAGTGCTAAAGCTACCGCTGGACTAAGCATGCTGCCAATGATAAGCAAAGCAAGCTTACTGTCAGAAAATATGTTTTTTGATATTTCCCTTGCACAGTGGTCGTTGAACAAAAGCTTTAGAAATGGGGACCTTGATCCGCTGGATTTTGCCCAAATCGCCAAAAAAGAATATGGCATCAACGCCATTGAATATGTAAGTCAGCTATTTTCGGATAAAGCAGACGATGCCTATATCCGTGAGCTTAAGAAAAGGGCCGATGACAATGGGGTTACCAGCGTATTAATCATGGTAGACCGGGAAGGCAACTTGGGCACAACGGATGAAAAAGAGAGGGCACAAGCCGTAGAGAACCATCACAAATGGGTAGAGGCAGCTAAAGAACTGGGCTGTCATTCAATCCGGGTCAATGCTGCCGGAGAAGGTACGGCTGATGAAGTAAAAGACGCTGCAATAGATGGGCTGGGCAGGCTTACGGAGTTTGCCGATAAACATGATATCAATGTCATTGTAGAAAACCACGGAGGCTACTCATCCATCGGTACCTGGTTGGTTGAGGTGATGGAAGGTGTAAACCATCCGCGCTGTGGCACCTTGCCCGATTTTGGTAATTTCAGGGTGAGCGAAACAGAAAATTATGACAAGTACAAGGGGGTAAAAGAACTCATGCCTTATGCCAAAGGGGTTAGTGCCAAGTCCTATAATTTTGACAAAAAAGGGAATTGTAAAGAGATAGATTTTACTAAAATGATGCAAATTGTCAAAGACGCGGGCTATACTGGCTATGTAGGTATTGAATACGAAGGGAATGAGCTTAGTGAAAAAGAAGGTATCATTGCCACAAAAAAACTCCTTGAAAAAGTTGGTAATAAGTTATCCTAAGAGAGATTGTCCGGCCTGCCTGAAAAAAAACAGGCAGGCTATACTTCACTTTTACCCTACTATTTTTAGTTTTTATTCATAAGAACAGTTTCCTATGAAAATCATCAACATCATATTAACTATTCTCTTTGTACTTTTTGCTTTTTTTCAATTCAATGATCCTGATAGTTTCAGTTGGATAATATTGTACGGATACGTCGCGCTCATATCGGGGATGGCTATCTTTGGTAGGTACAATCTTGCCTTGATACTTCCGGGAATCGCTATTTTTGCGGTCTATTTTGTCTATCTACTGCCGAGTGTATTTGAATTTTTAGGGAGCGGGGAAGACTTGATGAACCGGATGGACGAGGGGAAAATGTTTATCGAGCAGACTAGGGAAGCAGGAGGCTTACTTATTGCCTTGCTAGTATTAGTATTTCATCTGCTGGTACGGAAAAAGAACGCATCTATCAAAAATGTCTGAAAAACCCAAAGCGGGTATTATAGGCGCGGGCATCGCTGGAATCGCGGCAGCAATTCGCTTGGCCAATAAGGGTTATCAAGTGCATGTCTACGAAGCCAATTCCTATCCCGGTGGTAAGCTGACAGAGATTTATGACCAGGGATATCGCTTTGATGCCGGGCCATCGCTTTTTACATTGCCTGAACTGGTGGAAGAACTTTTCACCCTCTCAGGGAAAAAGGCTGTTGATCATTTCGAGTATATTCAATTGCCTGTCACCTGCCATTATTTCTATGAAGACGGCACCAAAATACTGTCTTACGCTGACCAGGAAAAATTTGCCGACGAGATATACCAGAAGACCGGGGAAGCGATAGTAAACATAAAAAAAGCACTTAGCAACAGCCGGCGGCTTTATGCCACGCTGGGGGATTTGTTTATGAAGAACTCCCTGCACCGCTGGCAAACTTTTGTAAACCCACAGGCATTTCAGGCATACACCCGGCTACATAAGCTAGATTTTTTTCGCAGCATGCACCAGGCTAACGAAAGTTTTTTTGAAGATCCGCGTTTGGTTCAGCTCTTTGACCGCTATGCTACTTACAATGGCTCAGACCCATACCAAACCCCAGCAACCCTCAATATCATTCCCCATTTAGAGTTTAATATCGGGGCATATTTTCCGGTAGAAGGGATGCATTCCATTACGACAAGTTTAGTAGAACTGGCGAATGAACTAGGTGTACAATTTCACTTTAATGCCAAAATTGAACAAATCCTTCTGGAGGGAAAAACAATAAAAGGTTTAGCCATCAATGGAAAAAAAGTATCCTATGACTTGGTAGTAAGCAATATGGATATCGTAAATACTTACAAAAAACTATTAAGCACCCAACCTCAACCAAAGCGCTTACTCAACCAGCCCAAATCAAGTTCGGCGTTGATCTTTTATTGGGGGATTGAGCGGAAATTTGAAAAACTAGGCTTGCACAATATTTTCTTCAGCCAGGATTACCGACAGGAGTTTGAGCATATTTTTCAAAAGAAAGAAGTGTACGAAGACCCTACTGTTTATCTTAATATCACTTCCAAACATAAGCAGGATGATGCGCCTACAGGTTGTGAGAATTGGTTCACGATGGTTAATGTGCCTAACAACTCAGGGCAGGATTGGGAG
The DNA here is from genome assembly GCA_038259985.1 of Cytophagales bacterium. GTDB lineage: Bacteria > Bacteroidota > Bacteroidia > Cytophagales > Cyclobacteriaceae > Catalinimonas. The sequence continues at coordinate 23,238 of JBBSOG010000007.1, read as the reverse complement.
GAAATCATTCAGCGTGCACGTGAAAATATCCTCAACAAATTAAGCCGGATGTTGGGATGTCAAATTGCACCACTTATCGCTTGCGAAAATATTTTGGACCCACGCCTGATCGAGGAGCGTACGTCTTCATCTATGGGAGCACTGTATGGCAATAGCTCAAATAATAAGTATGCCGCATTTCTGCGGCATGCTAACTTCAGTAGGAAATATAAAAACCTGTATTTTTGTGGGGGCAGTGTACATCCCGGTGGGGGGATTCCCCTGAGCCTACTTTCCGCCAAAATCGCCACCGACCAGATCGCAAAAGTTTAGATGGAAGCTTCAGCCGAAGCTACAATAATCTCAGGGTTCACCAGTTGTTTGTATCGTTCGTAGCGGTTAAGAATTTCTTCTACATAATTCACAGGTTCAGCGCCCCGGCAATAGCCAGAAGCAACAACCGGATCATTATAAAACTTAGGTTCCGATTTTCTTTCCAAGAAATAAGCTACATCATCCCAAGAAGAGGGGTTTTTGCCAAATTTTTGCGCCAGACGCCTGGCGTCTAATACATGTCCTTGTCCAGCGTTGTAAGAAGCCAGCACAAATTTGATTCGCTCATCGCTATCAGGTACGTACTTTTCCCATATACCATCCAGCCAATCTAAATAAGCAGAACCCGCTTGCAAACTCTGCACAGGATCATGCATATCGGATATGCCGTACAGCTCACCGGTTTCAGGAAGCAACTGCATCAGGCCAATTGCCCCAGCCCATGATTCTGCGGTTACGTCAAATTTAGATTCCTGAAATGCCTGCGCGGCCAGCAAACGCCAGTCCCATCCCAGACTATCGGCTGCCATCTTGAAGATGGCGTCATAGGGAGATATCTTATCACTGCTAAGAGAGGAATAGGTACTTTTTACCCTGCGCAGAGATGCTTTAGGGCTTTTAAAATATTTATTATAAATCACATAGTAGTCCGTCTGCTTCTTCATGTCCACTATCCATGTATTGACAGTACTCAAGAGTTGAGGTGAATTGGTACGGGTAGCCCAGGCAATCTTTTGCGGGAAACTAACCGGGGTGCTTACATCAATATTTGCATAATAGGTGGCATTCACCATCGCCACATCTTCATCAGCTACGGTGTAATCAATCTCACCTTCAGCTACTTTTCTAATCAAGGCTTCTGTATCCTGCCCCATAGCAGCCTGCACAATTTGAATATTGCCCCCTATTTCTTCCGAGAGGTTTTCCAGACGGGTGGCAAAAGCGGAATTACGTTGTACATGAATAGTTTTCCCATCTAGTTCCAGAGGATTTCTGATCAATACGTTGTCAATCTCATGGCGCTTCATCGCATTCCACGTCTCCGGCTTGCGCTGTATGAGCACTTGTTTGACTTCGTTATGATGCTCGGTAAATGCTATCTGCGCCTGACGGCTGGAAGTCACTGCCATATTAAAAGCAATTACATCCCCTTCGCCTTCGTTCAGCATGTGAATAGCCTCATCAATATCACTGGTCAGTTTTATTTGTAGCTTAAGATGGAGTTGAGATGCCAGGCGGGTAAGTAGCTCATACTCATATCCCATTGGCTGCCCGCGATAAATAAAATAGCCGGTAGAACTATTATTCAAAATAGCTACTAGGCTCCCTCTTTCCCTCATCTGTTCGAGATCAAAATCAACAGGCTTAGGTATGTTGTCTTTGTGCTCGTATTTGCCCAAACCGCTGTTTTGCTCGCTGCATGAAAAAACAAACAAGAAAACAACCGTCAAAAACAAACGGGTATGAAGTACGTGCGATATATAGGTTTTTGCTTTAATCACTATACGCTGTTTTTTTTCATATTCCATTTACCTGTAAGGATTTTCTTATGTGGTAATTGGATATAGAACGTTAAAGTTTTAGCTCCCAAAACATGCCCTAAGTTTTTTACAAATACCTATAGCGAAAAGAGTAATTGAGCTAACGTTAGCAAAATTTTACAAAATACTAACCGTAAAGTACTGATAAAGTCTTGTTGATAAACGGTAAGTCATTGATATTAGTTACAAATTGCAAGAAACATACCGTATGTAATATTTTACTTTATTTAGTCAAAATTATACTTTTTTTATAAATAATAAAATATTTCTAACCAAAAAGATTTATTTAAAATGGAATTGGATTTAGAAAAGGCGCTAATTGACATGCTAACCCCATTTTTTGTAACCAATCATTTCGCATGGAGTATTGATGGAAAACAGTTCCGAAGAGCAACTAAAGCAGGTTTCCAGTGTGTGTTTTTGTCGCTGATCAAGCCACTACCAATGGTTGCAGAGATAAAACTAGGAATCCGAATAGATGCCGTAGAAAGCTTAGTGTATCAGTTCACCACTGGTTTGGCTATGCATCAGTATCAGAGCAATACCTTTATTGCTTCTTTAGGAGAAATATTGGAGGAGCCATACTTAAGATACGAAGTAGCTAAAGAGGCAGAAATTCAAGCTGTAGCCGAAAAAATTGAAAACTTTATGACAAAGACAGGTTTTCATTTCCTAAAAGGACATGATGATATATATAAGCTGGAAAAGACATTCAATAAGAATCCTGATAAAAAATGGACCTACGCCTATAATGATTATCACCGCTGCCTGAGGGGAATCGTACTCGCGAAAATAACCGGCAACAGGGAATTCATCAGCCTGATCGCTACCTACAGACGAAGGCTTGTAAAGCAGGGAACTGCAACTAAACTGATAGAAAAGTACGATAAGTTGGCGGCTTTTCTTAAAAACTTTTCCTTCAATTAATCATCCAACAAACCAGGACGGCGTTCGTGGGTCCTTTTGACTGATTGTTCATGCCGCCAGTCCTGGATCAGTTTTTCATTACCGGAAAGTAACACTTCAGGCACTTTCAAACCCTCAAAGTCGGCAGGCCGTGTAAAAACAGGTGGGGCAATCAGCTTATCCTGGAAAGAATCGGAAAGGGCAGAGGTCTCATCTGACAATACCCCCGGAAGTAGGCGGATAATCGCATCAGCTACTACTGCTGCAGCCAATTCGCCCCCGGAAAGCACATAATCACCTATGCTGATTTCGCGGGTAATAAAATGCTCTCTCACGCGCTCATCTATGCCTTTATAATGCCCACAGAGCATGATCAGGTTTTGCTTCAGAGAAAGCTGATTGGCGATAGGCTGGTCTAGTAACTTTCCATCGGGGCTCATATAGATGATATCGTCGTAAGTTCTGTGTTCTTGCAAATGTCTGATACAACGGGTGATCGGTTCTATCATCAGCACCATACCTGCGCCTCCACCGTAAGCGTAATCATCTACTTGTTTATGCTTATTAACAGCGTAGTCTCGTAGGTCATGTAAGACCACTTCTACCAAGCCTTTATCCTGAGCACGCTTCAGGATAGAATGTGAAAAAGGGCTTTCCAATAAATACGGCTGGCATGTAATGATGTCTATTCTCATAAAATGGGTATTGAAAAAACAAATTTAGCAAGCTTATTAAAAATGAACAGTAATATTTCCACATCTGTGATACTATTCTTTTAACTTTGCCCATCGTTAAACATTGTTAATTTTTTGATCTAAACCACTTGACATGAGAAAAAAAATAGTTGCAGGTAACTGGAAAATGAACAAAAGCCTGGAAGAAGGACAGTCCCTGGCCTCAGAAGTGAAGCATATGGCAGAGGATGAATTACCAGAAGATGTACAACTTATTCTTTGCCCCCCTTTCATTCACCTATCTACCTTGAACGGTATGATTAAAGGTACACCACTCAGTCTGGGCGCTCAAAATTGTAGTGAACATGAATCAGGCGCTTACACCGGGGAGACTTCGGTCAGCATGTTAAAGTCGGTAGGCGTAACATACATCATTCTTGGCCATAGCGAAAGAAGGGAATACTTCAAAGAAAGTAACGAACTGCTAGCTAAGAAGCTAGATGTTGTACTGAAGCAGGGGCTTACCCCTATCTTTTGCTGTGGAGAGCCATTGGAGATACGCGAAAAGGATACACAGGATGCCTATGTGCAAAAACAAATAAAAGAAAGCTTATTTCATCTTTCCATAGAAGAAATCGGCAAACTGGTGATTGCTTATGAACCTATCTGGGCGATTGGCACTGGTAAAACCGCCAGCGCGGAACAGGCTCAGGAGATGCATGCGGTAATTCGTAAGCAACTGGCTTCAAAATATGGCGATGAAGTAGCGAATACGGTTCCTATACTTTATGGAGGAAGTGTAAAGCCAGATAATGCGCAAGAGATTTTTTCCGGAGTCGATGTAGATGGTGGCCTGATTGGCGGTGCCTCGCTGAAGTCACGTGATTTTATAGACATTGCCAAGTCTTTTAGTTGATGGAAAAGAAAGCGTACCTGTCCCTGCAATTTCGCTGTTCGGATGAACTAACAGAGATTTTGATTGCTGAACTCTCAGAAATGAGTTACGACTCATTTTGGGAGCAGGAGGAGGGATTTGAAGCCTATATTTTAGCTGCCGAATTTGAAGTGGATACCTTGGAGCAGATGCTTTCCAAATATAAAAATATGGGGCAGGTCTCCTACACCACCAGCCGGATAGAGGAAAAAAACTGGAATGTAGAATGGGAAAGTAATTTTGAGCCGATTGTCGTAGATGATCAATGCCTGGTGAGAGCGGATTTCCATAAAATGGATCGGAAATTTCCTTACGAAATCGTGATCAATCCCAAGATGTCCTTTGGTACCGGGCATCACGCCACGACCTATCTCATGTTAAGCTGGCAATTGGAGATCGACCATACTCAAAATAAAGTGATGGATGCGGGTTGTGGCACCGGTATCCTCGCAATTATGGCACATCTCAAAGGGGCTAATAAAATCTTAGCTTTTGACAACAATGAGTGGGCAGTAGACAATAGCCGGGAAAATTTTGAGCTGAACGATTGCCCGGAAATCAAGATGTTTTCAGGCACGGTAGAAGATGTTAGCGAAGAAGAAAAATTTGACATCATCCTAGCCAATATCAATCGCAATGTATTGCTGGATGAGATGCATCAGTATGCCGCACGTTTGAAACCTAACGGCACATTGTTGCTCAGTGGATTCTACAACTACGATGCCCCGCTGATAGAGGAAAAAGCAAAAGTGAACGGATTGGATGTCCGTGGACAAAAAGAAAGAAATGACTGGATGGCGCTAAAATTGAGCTTTTCTTCCTAACAAATAGCGAGACACAAATACATCTCTCCTGCTAAAACCACTCAAACCTTACAGTTCTCTCCCCAAAGCAAGTCCTTACTGGATATATTTTTGCGGTTAGCTAATTTTTTTGAGCTAAAAACGTTATGCACTTATTACAGGTGAAGAACAAAAGCAAGCGTATGAAGGTAATTCCTATCGTTGGCACACTGCTGCTTATTGCACAAATAGTATGCGCGCAGCGCTATCAGCTTACTGATAGTGTGGAGGTATATGGGGATGATGTAAAAAGACTGCTTACCAAAACTAATGACAGCACAGCCATCAAGGTTGGTGATCAGTTTGCCGGTTTGTGGCAGGAGCTTTCCGCTCCTCAACGAGATACCATTATGGCTACCTCTGCCCAGATGCTGGCCAAAAATTTTCAACTGACCCCCTTTTATGTCAATTATTATGCAGCGATCAACGCAGCAGTAGATTCAGCCCAAGTTTCCAAACAAAACCTGGACGGCCTATTGTCCATGCTGTTGCAAACCAGCAAGCATTACGACCGTAAAGCCTTTGGGTATACCGTGACCACTTTGAGGGATTTTTTTCAGCGACAGGCCATTTATTACGCAAATTATAATAAGTTATATGCCCGCAATGGCAAATACTCCTTCAATTTTATTGCACCTCCTAAAAATGAGCCAGAGATGGCCCTTTCTTCAGGAAATGAAGATGTCCCCGCCTGGGACGAAGACGGTGGCTGGGGCGATGGTACCTGGGGCGACCCGGAGAGCAGCGATGCATTGGAAAATACAGAAGAGAGTAACGAATGGAATGACGGTTGGGGCTTTGAAGATGAAGACACTGGAGAAGAAGCAACCACAAAACCCCTGGAAGAAACGCCACAGGTTACAGATTATATAGTAGAAGAAACCGTACAACCTGAGCTAGTAGGGCCTATCATGCACCTGGAAAGTGTGGACCTCACCATTATGACCACCTTTGACTCGGTAAACATTATCAAAACTAAGGCGGATATTATGCTCCATCAGCATCTTTTGGTAGGCCAGGGAGGTAAGTTTGATTGGGAGAGCGCCGGATTGAGCACCGATTCAGTATTTTATAGCTTTGATAAATATAATTTTGATATCAGGGTGCCCCGTCTTAGTGCGGAGAACGGGCAGATGACTTATGTTGGCAAAGTAAGCAAGCCAGTAAAAGGGGCCTTTCAGTTTGCCAGCCAAAAACATTCAGGGATCAAAACTGCCAAATATCCACGCTTCATGTCTTATAATAGTGACGTTGAAGTAAATATTTTTGACAAAAAATCAGTCAACGAGAATAGAGTAGTCTACAAAGGGGGCTTTTCTGTGCAGGGCAATAAAATTACCAGTGCCTCCCTGATGGATGGCGAGGCTACCATAGAAGTACAGGGCGGAGGGAAGAAAAAATTTAGCGCCACGTCCAAAAAGTTTATTGTGGGGGACTCTCTGCTTATGAGCCCAAAATCCACGATCACCATTTACCAGCGGGAAGATTCTATCTATCATCCTGCTATAGAATTCAAATACGCGCTGGATTCTTCGCAGCTTACGATTCTCTCCAATAATGGAGTATTTAAGCGCACACCCTTCACGGCTACCCACTTGAAGATGAATATTCAGGCAGATATCATCCGCTGGGACTTGCGTACCGATAGCCTGAACGTATCCACCCTTACGGCCCGTGATAAAGTGCCGGTCATTTTTGAGTCATTTGAGTATTATAATGAAGAGGCTTTTGACCAACTAAGCCAGATGTACGGCTTTCATCCCCTGATCATGGCAGTAGGCTACGGCAGGCAGCACAATACGCTCTCTTTCTATACCTTTGACATGGCAAGGGATACAAAACAGAACGAAAAGACGCTAAAAGCCGCCATGTTAGACCTTATGGCCAGGGGCTATATTGACTATGATCCAGCGACTGGTTTGGTGACCCTCAAAAAGAAGGGCATTCATTTTACCTTAGCCAAAGCCCGTCGGGTAGATTATGATAATCTAATGATGCCCTCCATTGAAGATAATGGGCCTAACGCGACCATCAAACTGGATAGTAAGGAACTGATTATGCGGGGAATCCAGCAGTTCAATATCAGTGAAGAACTAGGCGTCTCTATTGAGCCTACCAACAATGAGGTAACTATGCTGGGTGAGCGGAACTTTAAGTTTAATGGGAAGCTCCAATCCGGTAATTTTGAGTTTGTGGGAGAAGGCTTTACGTTTAACTACGACAGTTTTAAGATTGACCTGCCCAAGATTGATTCTATTAGTTTTTACCTACCTACTGATAAAGGCGCACGGAAAAAAGTAGATAACACCCTACAAAGTGCTACCAACGATGAAAGCTTTTTAGAAAAAATGGGAGATGGTTTTAGACAAACATCAGGAACCCTTTATATCAACGATCCCAAAAATAAGTCCGCTAGAAAGTCTATTCCTGATTTCCCCAAGTTTGATGCGGAAAACGGGGCCATTGTGTATTTTGATAATAAAAACGTATTGAATGGGGCCTACGATAAATCGGTATACTTTGTCATCCCTCCTTTTTCTATTGATAGTTTGAGCAATGCCGACCCATCTTCTATCGGCTTTGAGGGCACTTTGTACAGCGACATCTTGCCACCTATAGACGAAACCCTAAAGGTAATGGCCGATAACTCTATGGGTTTTAACCACAGAGTAGATCCCAATGGATACCAGCTATATAATGGTTCGGCAACTTATAAGAACCAGCTTCGTCTGGACGCCAAAGGGCTGAGGGGCGGAGGGACTATTGACTTCCTGACATCCACCCTGGAATCTGAAGAGTTTATTTTCTACCTGGATTCAGTCACCACGATAGGTACGGCCGCTGAAGTCAGAGAAGGGACAATGGGGAATACCAGTTTTCCCCAGGCGTATGTTGAAGATTACACCATGCTCTGGCTTCCCCGGGTGGATAGTATGTACATCTCCAATAATGCCGAGCCTTTTGAATTCTACAACCAGACTGCTTCTCTAAACGGCTCAGCTATTCTTACTGAAAAGGGAGGGTTGTTAGGTAGTGGCACTTTGTTTACCCGGGGGTCAGAAGCCACTTCGGCAAAGATGACTTTTCAGCAAACACGTTTTGACGCCCATAATGCCGAGTTTGAGATCAAATCGGACAACCCTAAAAAGCCTGCATTATCAGGTGAAGATGTTTTTCTGGATTTTGATCTTGCACAGAATATTGCCAATATCAGTCCGGAAGAAGAAGGCGTGGCCGCCATTGCTTTTCCTTATGCCCAGTTCAAAACCTCTATTACCAATGCCGTTTGGAACCTGGAAGAAGAAACGGTCAAAATGAGCAAGCCAGATGACGTGGAGATTGAAAACTCCTATTTCTACGCTACCCGTAAAGAGCTTGACTCCCTCTGGTTCAATGCTGAAGAGGCTATTTATCGGATTCCTTTGCTCCAACTGGATATCTTTGGTGTCCCTTTTATCACGACAGCAGATGCTAAGGTCATTCCTGAAAATAACCAGCTACAGGTATTGGAAAATGCCAAGTTTGAAACCTTCCAGAACGCTACGCTGGTCATCGACACACTGAATGAGTACCACCGGCTTACCAATGGAACCATTGATATCCTTTCCAGACATGAATTTAAGGGAAAAGCCTTTTATGAATTAGTTGCTGCCACGGATACCTTTTCTATAGAAATGAATAATTTCAGAAAAGATACGGTGCAGAATAAAAAGCAAATCTTCTACCATACGGTAGCCAAAGGTAGAGCGGAAGCCGACCAAAATATCATCATATCCCCCGGCATGCTTTATCGGGGGGATGTGCGGATGAATGCGGCTAAGGAAGCACTGGAACTGGATGGTGAAGTGAAGCTAGATTTCAAGCGCATGCCCGACTACAATACCTGGATAGCCTATGCCAGCGACGCCGGGCAGAAGCAACTGGTTTTCAACTTTAATGAAGCCCTTACCAGCGAAGGTGAACCGCTGACGGCAGGCTTGCACATGAGCAGTAAAGATAACAGCATATATAGCTCCTTTGTGATGGACCGCCGCTCCCCCGATGACTTTGATTTTTTCAAACCTAAAGGGTTATTGTCATTCAATGAGAAGAACGATGAATTTACCATCCGGTCACCGAAGAAAGACCAGAGTAGTGCATTGGCGGGCGAAGTATTTACCTACAATGAGACCAAACAGGAAGTTAGCTTTGAAGGGCCAATAGACTTTATGCCTTTCAAGAGTGAATCATATACCATAGAGGCAACTGCTATAGGAAAAGGAAAGCTGGAAACCAACGAGTTTAGCTTGGATGCCCTTATGGCTTTTAATTTTGACTTACCTACCCAGGCAGTAGACATTATGGGAGCCGACCTCAACGAATCGCTTAATAAATCAGGCGCGCAATCCTCTACAAACGACCGGACTACCCTGCTCTACAAACTAGCCGAAATGATCGGCGACCAGGCGGCCCGCGAGTGGGATAAAAGTTCTGTAAATAACTATACCCCCTTGGTTTCTATGTCGGGAAAGCTGGAGAAAACCTTAGTGTTTGCCGACATAGATATGAAGTGGTCAGATGAACATAAGGCATGGTACAGCACTTCACCGCTGGGCATGTCTAATGTGATGGCCCAGGATGTAAATGGCAATATGACCGGATTTTTGGAGATTAAGCCTATTGATATGGGCGGTATGATGGTGAACTTGTTTATGCAAGCGACGCCTGACTCTTGGTACTACTTCAGCTATCAGAATAACCGCTTGGCAGTATGGGCATACGATGAGGAGTTTTGTGATGTGATCGGCAGCAAATCTAAGATCGGGAAAGTAGATGGTGGCGAATATGCTTACTTCCTCAGCGACATTGCCGAGACGATGACCTATATCAATCGCTTTCGTAAGCAGTACTTAGGCATAAATGAGCAGTATAACTTTAACACCGCTGCGCCGGTCATTGCCGGGGATGACCCGGACGATAAAAAACCGGAGGCCGACCGGGATGGTTTTTAAGCATTGGAAATGATGATAAAAGGTCAACCGTTGTGGTTGACCTTTTTATTGCCACTAAACAGTCGCTCCGCTCCCGCAGAGTGACAAATATCTCAGAGTCCAGCCCGCCTCTTTCTCTAAAGTACAATTTAAAAGGAAGCCTTCTCTCAAGACAGCTCGCTTTTGCATATCTTTTGAATCTCCTTAACTTTATCCGTTTTGAAGCTGTTATCAAGTAACTATGCATATTATCTGGATTATCTTATCAGTCATTGTCGCTTATCTGCTGGGTTCCATTCCTACTGCTGTTTGGTATGGGCTGCGAGTACACCAGGTTGATGTTAGAAAACACGGCAGCGGTAATTCCGGGGCGACCAATACCTTTCGGGTACTGGGCAAAAAAGCCGGAAGCATCGTTATGCTGGTAGATATTTTGAAAGGATTAACCGCTACTATGCTGGCATTTTTCCTGATCAGCGTACATGCTATCAACCACGGGCAACTGGTAGAATACAAGCTTTTGCTGGGCGTAATTGCTGTGGTCGGGCACGTATTTCCGCTTTACACCAATTTCAAAGGGGGCAAAGGGGTAGCTACGCTTTTGGGCATGGTCGTTTCTATCCAACCCTTGGTGGCGCTAATTTGTATCGTGGTGTTCTTAGTAACCCTTACCTTTTCTAAATATGTATCATTAAGTTCTTTGCTGGCTACATTAGCATTTCCTTTACTATTGATGATGCCGCCTTTTAAGACCGACGAGCCTATCCTGATCTTTTTCGGCTTCCTGATGTTTGTTGTATTGGCCATTACCCATAAGAAAAACATTGTTCGGCTGCTAAACGGGGATGAAAGCCGCACCTACCTTTGGGCAAAGAAAGACTGACACCAGCGAGTGCCTTAGCGTAATTATTTTACCTTTGTCCATTATTTTGCTACCACACAACATTCGTAAACCATGCTAAAAGAATACATAGAAAACCATAAAGACCGTTTCATTGAAGAACTTTTTGAGTTGCTCCGCATCCCATCGGTCAGCACCGACAAAAAATACAAGAACGATGTGTTGAAAGCCGCTGATTTCCTCAAGCAGAAACTGGAAGCCCTCAAAGTAGATAAAGTGGAGATATGTCCGACGCCCGGCTATCCGATAGTCTTTGCCGAAAAGATAGTAGACGAAAAGCTGCCCACTGTACTGGTGTACGGTCACTATGATGTACAGCCTGCCGATCCGCTGGAGCTTTGGGAAACGCCCCCTTTTGAACCCCAAGTGCGTAACGGAAAGATCTACGCCCGCGGTGCTTGTGATGACAAAGGACAGATGTACATGCACATTAAGGCTTTGGAAGTGATGCAGGAAGCCGGTGAGCTTCCCTGCAATGTGAAGTTTATGTTGGAAGGTGAAGAAGAAGTAGGCTCCGATCATCTCCCTGACTTTGTGCGAAACAATAAGGAAAAGCTCAAAGCCGATGTAATCCTGATCTCCGACACCGATATCATTGACAATGATAACCCTTCCATCACGGTGAGCTTGAGAGGAATGAGCTATATGCAGGTAGAGGTGACTGGACCTAACCGCGACCTCCACTCCGGCATGTACGGGGGCACAGTGGCCAACCCCATCAATGTGCTTTGCGAGATGATCGCTTCGCTTAAAGATGAGAAAGGCCGCATTACCATTCCTGGCTTTTATGATAAAGTGGTGGAATTAAGTCAAGCGGAGCGTGCTGGAATGAACCATGCCGCGCACGATGATGAGAAGTATAAAAAGGAACTGGGCGTGGATGAACTAAAGGGGGAAGATAGCTATACCACTTTAGAAAGGATCGGCATCCGCCCTACCCTGGATGTCAATGGAATTTGGGGAGGCTATATTTCTGAAGGGGCCAAAACGGTATTGCCTTCCAAAGCCAGTGTAAAAATTTCCATGCGCCTGGTGCCTGATCAAAACCACAAAGAGATAGACAAGCTGTTCTCCGATCATATCCAAGCGATTGCCCCTAAGTCAGTGAAGGTAAAAGTGATTTCCCACCACGGCGGACAACCGGCGGTCATTCCTACTGACTCTGTTGAAATTGAAGCAGCCAAAAAAGCCTTCACCGAAGCCTGGGGCAAAGAGCCGGTGTTGACCCGCGAAGGCGGCAGTATTCCCATCGTAGAACTATTTCAGAGAGAACTTAAGCTGGACTCCGTTTTGATGGGCTTTGGCCTGGGCGAGGATGCCATTCATTCCCCCAACGAAAGCTACGGTATCTACAACTACCTCAAAGGCATAGAAACCATCACGCTATTCCACAAACACTACGCAGCCCTGAAGCAGTCATGAAAATAGTTTATAGACCTGCCAGATTTTGAAAATCTGGCAGGTCTTTTCTTTACTACTTCAACTTTAACTGTGGATAATTTATAAGCGTAGTTAAACGTCACTCAGAGGCCGCAGGCTGAAGGAGTCTCCCCATTCTTGGCTTGTCGGGTTAGGGTTCAACGCGGAGCGCTATACCGACTAAAGAGAGGGCGCGATGCACGTGAGTGTGTTTTTCGTTAATCACAACCAAAAAAACACTAAGGTAGCAAGCAAACTAGCCTAAAGCTTACAAGTAACGCTTCAGAACTTCAAAACAACTCCAAACCCTAAACTTATCTCATGCAACCCTGGGAAACCCTATCAAAAAAATACCTGATACAAGACGAGTGGTTACGCGTAAGGGCTGATACCTGCCGCATGGCAGATGGCACCATTGTAACACCCTATTATGTACTGGAATACCCCAACTGGGCCAATGTCATTGCCATTACGGAAGACAAGGAGGTAGTGTTGATTAAGCAATATCGTCATGCGCTGGGAGAAATAGGCTTGGAACTGCCCGGTGGTGCGGTGGACCCCGGCGAGGACTCGCTGGAAGCAGCCAAGCGGGAACTGCTGGAAGAAACCGGATATGAAGCAAGTCACATAGAGCAGCTTTGTAAACTCTCCCCCAATCCATCCAACCACAACAACTTCTCCATCTCCTTTCTGGCGACCGGCGTCAAGCAGATAGCCCCACAGCAATTGGACGGAACCGAAGAGATTGAGGTGGTTTTGGTACCCCTGGAAGAAGTCAAGCAACTCCTTGCCCGGCGAGAACTGATACAGACTATGCATGTGGCTGCCTTCTTCTATGCCATGCCTAAGTTGGATAAGTTGTAATAAGCACCAAACCCTGGCGTGCATCTTCCTGCCAGGGCTTGCGTGGTGGCGTGATGCGTGACATCTGAGGCAATAAGAGGCGATGCAATCGCCAGTCTCCGGCATCCGCGTTCGGAAAAGCAGACGGGGGAGGGTGAGTCCTGACATCTACTCCAAAAAGCTTGGCGCGCATCTTCCTGCCGGGGCTTGCGTGATGGCGTGATGCGTGCCATTTATTCCACACTTTCTGGTCCCCATTTCTCTCCCCGTTAATTATACCACGTCACGGATGGCCTTACTTCTTTGCCGTCAAAACTAATCTGAAGATCTATCCGTAGCAAGCTGAATTGCCAGCCAAAATAGCAATTGTGAAACTGTTGGTACACCTGCCTATCTACTAAGACCAGCAACCTAATAAGTTGGCCATCAGAGACACTCAGACGAAGTGTAAGCCGATTAGCATGAAAAGCACTTTCATTTTTGAGTGTGATCTAAATCATTATAGAGCCAGTAAGTATTTTATCGCTCGATACAACTTAAATCTGCAATCTAGAGGGACGACTTTTCAACACTACCGCTTTTTTTAATGAAGCCAAAGAAAGAAGATGTGATAACAAAACTATCGGAACTACCACTGCCGGGAGCAGCGTGTACGGAAATGCTAAGATACCCACGTTAGGCTGTTCAAATGCGAATTGTTGGAACGGTGATGGGGCAGAAAGTATAGCCGTAATGACAATGATGCTGAGAAAAACCAATCCTATTATATTCCAGACTTTAAAAAGCAGAGGGTTTAATCTCACTTTTGCAACCATCAAGTAAAGTAAAAGCAGGATAGCTGAAATGCCAACGAGGATATCCAGGTTCCACCCTCGGTAGGTCATGATTATCGGGACTTTGCCCTGTAGAAATAGCTGGTAAAGCACAAGCTCAACCGGCAACCTCAAAATGTGTATGGAAAGCAAAAAAGCTAATTTGATTTGGCTTATATCTATTTTTCGGTAGAAATAAATTATGTAAAACAAAGACGGTATGATCATCCAGATCATCCTGGGCGGTAAGCCTTCCGTGTATTGAAAAAAGCCGGTATACGAAAGTATGCCAATCCCTATAATCCAAAAAGCGAAAAAATACAAAACTCTTTTATCCCTGCTTGTGCCGAGGTAAAACAGAACGAAGCACAATAAGGTAATACTTATAAAGATTAGCTGAAGTTTGTCCATAAGCCCCTAATCAATGCATGTTACTGCTGTGATTTGAATAAGCTAAAATAAACCTTAATTTTAGCCAATAAAAATTTTTTGTTTAATCTGAAAACGCAACCTAGTAGCCTATGAAAACCATTAAAGGCCCAGCCGTATTTTTAGCACAATTTATGGGCGATGAAGCTCCTTTCAATACGTTTGAAAACGTATGCCAATGGATGGCTGATGCCGGGTACAAAGGCGTGCAAGTGCCTACTTTTGACCCTCGCTGCATTGATCTGGAGAAAGCTGCCGAAAGCAAAACTTATTGCGACGAACTTCAAGGAAAAGCCAAAGAAGCCGGTGTGGAGATTACCGAACTTTCTACCCACCTGCAAGGACAGCTAGTCGCTGTACATCCGGCTTATGATAAAATGTTTGATTCTTTTGCCCCGGAAGCTGTACATAATAACCCCAAAGCACGTCAGGAGTGGGCTGTCAACCAGATGAAAATGGCGGCGAAAGCCAGCCGAAACTTTGGTTTCAAGGTTCACGCTACTTTCTCCGGTGCCTTGGTGTGGCCCTATGTGTATCCCTGGCCTCAGCGCACACCGGGCATTGTAGACATGGCCTTCAAAGAACTGGCTGATCGCTGGAAGCCTATCCTGAATGAATTTGATGAAAATGGTGTAGATGTTTGTTACGAAATCCACCCTGGTGAAGACCTGCATGATGGTGTCACCTTTGAGCGTTTCCGCGAAGCTACCGGCAATCATAAGCGGGCAAATATTCTGTATGATCCCAGCCATTTTGTGCTTCAGCAACTGGATTACATTTCATATATAGACATCTATCATGAGTTTATTAAAATGTTTCATGTCAAAGACGCTGAGTTTAATCCTACTGGCAAGTCAGGGGTATATGGTGGTTACCAGGATTGGATTGACCGCCCCGGCCGCTTCCGTTCATTGGGCGATGGACAGGTAGACTTCAGTACAATTTTTAGCAAGCTCACCCAATACGATTATGATGGATGGGCGGTGCTGGAATGGGAATGCTGCATGAAGCATCCTGAGCAAGGTGCCCTGGAAGGCGCCCCTTTCATTCAGGACCATATCATCCGTGTGACCGAAAAAGCTTTTGATGACTTTGCCGGGGGAAAATCTGATGACGAAACCAATAAAAAAATCTTAGGACTTTCTTAAAAATCAACTTTAGATAATTAATTATGAAAAAGAATGTATGGCCTCTTGGCCTTTTAATGCTGGCCTTTGCTGTAGTCTCTTGTGGGCCTTCTTCACAAAATGAAGCCGAAACCACTGATACCACCCAGGTATCTGAAACTGCTGTTGACGATTCTTCAGATTGGGAAGAGCTCACCGCCCTTGAAAATTGGAGGAACTTTAAGGCGGACACCCTTTCTTCACAGTGGAAGGTGCAAGACGGCGTATTGACGCTTGCCGGAAAAGGCGGCGGAGACCTCTTAAGCAAAGAAGAATACGAAAATTTTGAACTGGAAATAGATTGGAAAATTTCCGAAGGGGGCAACAGCGGGCTGATGTTTCATGTCGTTGAAGCTGATGATTTGGGTGCTACTTATCATTCCGGCCCAGAGTATCAATTTGTGGACAACGAAAAGCATCCTGACGCCAAAAATGAGAAGCACCGTTCTGGCGACAACTATGACCTGCAAAAGTCAACTGTAGAAACGGTGAAACCTGCAGGGGAGTGGAACACTACACGACTGTTGGTAGACAATGGACATGTAGAGCACTATCTCAACGGAGAGAAAGTAGTAGACTATGAACTATGGACACCCGAATGGGATGAAGCTGTAGCCAATAGTAAATTTGCTAAATTTCCTGCTTACGGTAAGGCCAAATCAGGTCATATTGCCCTGCAAGACCACGGAGATCAGGTGTCCTTCCGCAACATACGCATACGCGAGCTTTAACTAACGCTATGTTTCTTTTAACATCATTGAAAGTATCGGCCAGGCCGATACTTTTTTTTGCCTCTTCTATTGCGCTCCATGAAGTTCATATTCGGATATTGTTAATTTCAGCTTTATATTAGAAACTATTTTTAACATAATCATAGTTTAGTATTCGCATTGAATCTATTTCACAGCTTGATAAAATAGCTGGCTTAAATTTTAATGCTTTGATACCTGTTAACAACCTCATGATGATATCCAAAAAAATCTTATCGTTTCTAAACACTTCTTTACTCCTTGGCTTGGTTTTCTTTTTCGTTTCCTGTGAAAGTGAGCGCGAACGTAAAGTACTGGTGTATTTTCAGTCAGATAGCAAACAGGTTCCTGCGGGCTTATCGGTGATAGAGCAGATGGGCCAACAAAATAAATTTGCCATAGATACTACCAGTCAAGGTGCTTCATTGAAGGAAGAAAATCTCGCAAACTATAGTGCTATTGTGTTTTTGGGTCTGGACGCCGACTCACTTAACGTCTGGCAACAAACGGATGTAGAGCGCTTTGTACAGGCTGGGGGAGGCTTTGTAGGTGTTAATTCTCCTATCAATACGAAATACAACTGGCCGTGGTATGAAGACCTTATCGCCACCACCGAACATGCGGAAGCACAAAATCCTGAATATCAGGAAATGCCTGTCAAGCTGATGTCTGCTGAGAATGGTAAGCCTGAAGGCGTTAATGTATGGTCAGGGCAATATGATGGTGGACATGTGTTCTATATGAGTGGTGATAAAACATCAACCAAGCTAGACAATGACCCACTGAATGCTACCCTAGCACAAGGCATTGAATATGCTATTGGGAACAATCATTTAGACTATGGCCTTTCCCATACTTTAAGGACCCCTGAAGAAAACCGTTTCCTGAAAGAGGTGCTCGTGCCCGGCCCACTGGACGAACCTACAGAACTTTCTGTGTTGCCCGATGGCAAAGTGATCTTTACAGAGCGTAAGGGAGCTGTAAAAATCTATTACCCCCAAGATGGAAGTATGCGGAAAATCGCGCAAATGAACGTGCATACCAAGTTTGAGGACGGCTTAATGGGCATCGCCAAAGACCCGGATTTTTACTATAACCACTGGA
Source organism: Cytophagales bacterium (assembly GCA_038259985.1). Lineage (GTDB taxonomy): Bacteria > Bacteroidota > Bacteroidia > Cytophagales > Cyclobacteriaceae > Catalinimonas. The sequence continues at coordinate 5,636 of JBBSOG010000007.1, read as the reverse complement.
TTTATATGTACTATTCTCCAGAAGGAGAAAAATCCGTGCAAAATCTCTCTCGTTTTAAACTCTTGGATGACAGCCTGATCATGTCTTCAGAAAAAATCATTTTGCAGGTGGATGTCCAGCGTCTGGAGTGCTGCCATACGGGTGGTTCTATCGCTTTTGGCCCGGATGGCCTACTTTACCTTTCTACCGGTGACGATACCAACCCATTTCAGTCAGAAGGCTTCGCTCCCATTGACGAAAGGCCGGGACGTGCCCCTTTTGATGCACAAGGTTCTTCCGGAAATACTAATGATCTCCGGGGAAAAGTGCTAAGAATTAAAGTAAATGAGGATGGTACTTACGCTATTCCTGACGGCAACCTTTTTTCCAAAGATGATCCCCTTAGCCGTCCTGAAATTTATGTGATGGGAACCCGCAATAGTTATAGGATTAGCATAGACCAGGAAACCGGCTGGCTGTACTGGGGCGATGTAGGCCCTGACGCCCGTGCCGATGGTGAACCGGGAACTAAAGGTTATGATGCGGTGAAGCAAGCAAAAAAAGCAGGCTTTTATGGCTGGCCTTATTTTCGGGGTAACCGCCCTTATCGTGATCATAATTTTGCTACTGGAGAGGTTGGTGATTATTTTGACTTTGATGGCCCCATCAACGACTCTCCGAACAATACGGGACGCAGAAAATTACCTCCTTTCAACAAATCATTTGTTTGGTATCCTTATGATGAATCTCCTGAATTTCCTATCGTAGGCACCGGGGGGCGTAATGCAATGGCAGGCCCGGTATATCATTACGAAAAGTATGAGCATGCTAAGCATCGTTTTCCAAAGTACTATGACGATAAATTGTTCATTTATGATTGGATTCGTAACTGGATTATAGCAGTTACAGTAGATGAAAACGGGGATTTACAAAGGTTAGAGCCTTTTGCAGATTCATTTAATTTCAGCAAAATCATTGATATGGAAATGGGTAATGACGGAAGTATCTATCTGCTGGAATATGGTTCGGACTGGTTTGCTGCCAACCCTGACGCTTCGCTTTCCCGCATCAGTTATGCCGAAGGTAATCGTGCCCCTATTGCCCGCATTGCCGCTGACAAAACCATAGGCGCCGCTCCTTTTACGGTGCAATTCTCTGCTGATGAGAGTTACGATTACGATGAAGGTGACGCGCTTAGTTATGTATGGTCATTCACCGGGGCAAAAGAACAAGCTACCGATGCGAATCCGGAATTTACTTTTGAAAAGCCAGGCATGTATGATGTCAAACTTACCGTCACAGATGCTGAGGGTGAGCGTGATGTGCAGGATATGACTATTCAGGTAGGCAATGAGAGGCCTTCTATTGACATTGCACTTGCTTCAAACGCTTCTTTTTACTGGGACAACACGCCTATTAATTATGACATCAAAGTGAAGGACAAGGAAGATGGAAATATTGATCCCGCCCAGGTAAGTTTTTCTTTTGCCTATAGTATGGATGGAGCCGTCGTTGAAGATGCCCTTGGTCATAAGTCATCTGTTAATGGCTTGTCATTAATTGAAAGTAGTGGATGTAAGGCTTGTCATTCTTTTGAGAAGCAATCAGTTGGTCCTGCTTATCAGGAGGTTGCTAAACATTATGAGACGACCGACGAAAACAAAGCTATGCTGGTCAATAAAATCCTGAAAGGGGGTAGTGGAAACTGGGGAGACCGTGCAATGCCTGCCCAGGTAGTGACAGAAGAAGAGGCGGGAATCATCGTAGATTATCTGCTTTCATTGGATGCACAGGGTGCACAGCTACCATTGAGCGGTACACTAACGCCGACTGAGCATATCGCTTCCCCAGGTGGAAAATATATTTTCAGCGTAAATTATATGGATAAAGGGGGCGAAGTAGTAGGGCCATTGGCTGCACAGTCTACCTTGGCATTGCGCAATCCAAAAGTAGAGGCGGAGACTTTTGACATCAGAAACAATACCAGCCAACGTAGCATAGAAAATACTACGCTCATGGGCGAGTTGAAAGCGGGTAGCTATATCGCCTTTGAGGGAATTGACCTTAAAAATATAGATGCATTAAAAATTCGTATGGGTGCTACAGCATCCGGGCTTACCTTAAATATTAAAATTGATAAAGCCGATGGCAAGACGATTGCTACCCACGCCCTGCCAGCTATTTCTTCTCCTTCGGCGATACCTGAGGTTAATGTGCCATTATCATCTGTTCCTTCCGGCAAGCACGATTTGTATTTTGTAGTAAGTGGTAGTGATGGCGAAGCACAGGGAGGTATTGATTGGATTTACTTTAACAACAGCAACACCGGAAAGAAGTTAGCCTCTAAGTAGGGTTAGCCTTCAAAAAAAGAAAGCCAACGCACTAAATATATGCGTTGGCTTTTTTGTAATAATGGTTAGATAAAAACCCCTAAATAATCATGCCGGCACCCACAGTTTCATTGGTATATTCATCAATTAAAATCATGCTTCCGGTCGTCTTGTTCTTCTTATAGCCATCATAAATGAGCGGGGAAGTGGTGCGTATTAATACTCTTCCGATATCATTCAAGCCAATTTCTTTATCGTCTTCTATACGATGAAGCGTGTTTATATTTACTTTATATTTAATTTCTTTTACTACACAGCGGGCGTCTTTGGTCGTATGCTTAATGGCGTATTTACCTCCCACCTGAATTTTTTTCTCATTCAGCCAGCAGAGCATCAGCTCGATATCCTGCCCTACGGTTGGCTGGTTATCAGGCTTACAAATGGTATCGCCCCGAGTAATGTCAATATCATCTTCCAGGGTCAGGGATACTGCCATAGGAGGAAAAGCTTCATCCAAAGGCCCATTCAGTGTTTCAATAGACTGTATTTTGGAAGTTAGGCCGGAGGGCTGTACAATGATTTCATCTCCCGGCTTAAATACCCCACCGGCAACTCTACCGGCATATCCCCTGAAATCATGATATTTGTCTGATTGGGGGCGAATAACCCGCTGCACTGGAAAGCGGGAATCTATAAAATTATAGTCGCTGGCGATCTGTACATTCTCCAAAGTATAGAGCAAACTAGCCCCTTCATACCAGTCCATGTTTTCTGACTTGTGTACTACATTGTCCCCCTTCAATGCGCTGATAGGAATATAACGGATATCCGGAATGTCCAGTTTAGAACTGAAATCTTCAAAATCGTCTTTAATCTTTTCAAACTGCTGTTCGCTATAATTTACCAGGTCCATTTTGTTGATACAAAGTACCAAATGTTGAATCCTGAGCAAAGAAGCAATGAAAGCATGACGGCAAGTTTGCTCTACAACGCCGTGACGTGCATCCACCAGCACAATGGCCAGATTGGCAGTTGATGCACCGGTTACCATATTTCTGGTATACTGAATATGACCGGGAGTGTCCGCAATAATAAACTTACGCTTGGGGGTAGCAAAATAACGGTACGCTACATCTATGGTAATTCCCTGCTCTCTTTCATCTCGCAAGCCATCTGTGAGAAGGGCTAAATTGATATTTTCATCCCCGCTTCCTAAGCTGGCCTGCTGCACTGCATCCATCTGGTCTTCAAAGATAGCTTTGCTATCATACAAAAGCCTTCCGATCAGGGTGCTTTTCCCATCATCTACGCTGCCCGCTGTCGTGAAGCGCAGCAGGTCCATGTTGAGGTATTGTTCGTTTACTTCTTTCTCTAATTCTTGGTTCATTGCTAATTTTTTTTGGCTTAGGGAGAAAAATGTTATCCTAAAAGTAACCTAATTTTTTACGGTCTTCCATCGCTGCTTCAGAGCGTTTATCATCTGTTCTGCCTCCTCTTTCGGTTACAGTTGCCGAGGCTACTTCTTGTATGATTGATTGCAAGGTATCTGCATCAGACTCTACTGCTCCGGTGCAAGTCATATCACCTACCGTTCTGAAGCGTATGCGCCTGGTCTCATATTTCTCCTCTTTTTGTAGAGTAATGAATTCTGACTTTGCTAATAAAACACCATCCCGGTCAACTACTTCGCGGTCATGCGAGAAGTAAATCTCCGGTATGTCCATTTTCTCAGAAGCAATGTACTGCCAGACATCCATTTCAGTCCAGTTGCTGAGTGGAAACACGCGAAAATGCTCACCTACATTCTTCTTTCCGTTGAAGAGGTTCCACAATTCCGGGCGCTGGTTCCTGGGGTTCCACTGGCCGAACTCATCGCGGTGAGAAAAGAACCTTTCTTTGGCACGCGCTTTTTCCTCATCGCGACGGGCACCACCAAAGGCAGCGTCAAACTTGAATTCTTCAATTCCATCAAGCAGGGTAACGGTTTGCAAAGCATTACGGCTAGCATTGGGGCCTTTTTCCTCTACTACCCTACCTTGGTTAATAGAATCTTGAACGTTCTTTACGATAAGTTTGGCTCCCAATTCTTCTACCATCTTATCGCGAAATGCAATGGTTTCGGGAAAGTTATGCCCGGTATCAATGTGCATCAGTGGAAAGGGAAGCCTGGCTGGCCAGAAAGCTTTTTGGGCCAACCTAACCATGCAGATGGAATCTTTGCCTCCCGAAAAAAGTAAGACCGGCTTTTCAAACTGAGAGGCTACTTCTCTCATAATGAAGATGGCTTCTGCTTCTAGTTGCTTTAAGTGCGTTAAGCGATATGATTTCATAGCTAATAAGTTAACTTCTTGATTTTTAAATAGATAAGGATGTGATATCCAATATTTTATTTACCAATTGTATATGGCATTCTTCTATGCTTTTCTCTCCTGATTTTAGACGTAGATCAGGTTGTTGAGGTTCTTCAAAAGGTGAGCTTATCCCGGTGAAATCTTTTATTTCGCCTCTCCTTGCCTTATCATATAAGCCTTTGACATCCCTTTGTTCGCATACCGCCAAGGGACAGTCAATGTAAACTTCAAAATAATCCTCTTCACCAATTATTTCTTTTGCCATTTGCCGTATGCTTTCTGTCGGGCTGATCAACGAACAAATGGTTATGATTCCACATTGTGCAAATAGCTTGGCTACTTCCGCCGCCCGGCGTATATTTTCCCGCCTTTCTTCTTCGCTAAAGCCCAAATTATTATTAACACCGGTGCGCAGGTTGTCCCCATCCAGGAGCATTGTCAGTTTTTGCTGTTGGTGTAGTGTATTTTCAGCTGCCCTTGCCAAAGTGCTTTTGCCGGAGCCTGATAAACCTACCATCCAAATCACTTTTCCTTTCTGTTTCAGCAACTCTTCCTTGTCACGTTTTTGCAGGATCGTATCGAAAATAGGATATATATGGTTCAATATTTTCTAAATTAAATTTTTAGTAAAAATAGTATAAAAAATTACTAATAAAAAGTTGGTTTTCTTACGACTTTGCAAAGCTAAACGACATTTCTCTAAAAAGTAAGCTTCGCTAAAACAAATCTATCCCTTTGCTGCATATCTTTTCTCAGGACAACGTCTTTAAATCCTTGTTGCTCAAGGAGATTTACCAACTCTTTTCCGTAAGCCTCGTTGATTTCAAGGTAAACTTTACCGTTTTCTTTAAGCATTCCCTGCTTACAAAGCGCTACAATCTTCCAGTAAAACAAAAGTGGATCGTCATCACTGACGAATAGCGCCTCGTGTGGTTCAAAGTCCAGTACATTCTTTTTCATTCCTGTAGCTTCGCTT
>JBBSOG010000006.1:0-31038 GCA_038259985.1 Cytophagales bacterium | reverse complement strand
TTATTCTCAAATTTGGATAAATTAGTATTATGAAGCCTATCCTGGAGAAGCTGACCCCTGAGCCGGAATGCTCTTTCGTATTGCAGAAGGATTCATTTCCTTATTACCCCACGCCCTGGCATTACCATCCGGAGTATGAACTGGTGCTGGTGTTGCAAAGTACCGGAAAAAAAATCATCGGCGACCACATCTCTCATTTTTCCGGTGGCGACCTGGTATTGATCGGACCGGATTTGCCTCATGTGTATAACAATGATCCAGCTTATTTTGAAAAGGATTCCAAGCTCAGGGCAGAGGCCATCGTCATTCATTTTGCCGAAGATTTTTTGGGAAAAAGCTTTTTCAATCTCCCTGAAATGGCTAAGGTTAGAAAATTAATGAATGCCTCCAAACAGGGTTTACAGATTCAAGCGCCTACCGGAAAAGCAGTTGCAAAAAGTATGGAAGAAATGTTGCACATGCCGCCCGCCTTGCGCCTTACTGCCCTGCTAGACATCCTGATTTTATTGGCACAGTCAGAAAAGTATTCCTACCTGGCGAGTCCGGGATTTGTACAAAATTATGGTAGTGCCAACGCGGAACGCTTAGATCCGGTATTGGCCTATCTGATGCAGCATTTTACGGAAGATATTTCTTTACATGAGGTTGCCGCACGGGCGAATATGTCAGCTCAGTCTTTTTGCCGTTTTTTTAAGCATTGTACCCGCAAAACTTTTTTGACTTTTCTCAATGAACTGCGGGTAGGTTATGCCTGTCGCCTGATCAGCGACAACCGCTATAATATCTCTGAGGTCTGCTATAAAAGCGGGTTCAATAATCTTTCTAATTTCAACCGCCAATTTAAGCGGGTGATGGATAAAACCCCTTCGGAGTATAAGAGGGAGTATGTCTAGAATAAATGGTCAATCTCAGAGTAAATAAAATCTTCTGTAATTCTTAAGGCTTTCAAAGCTTCTTCATTTTTAATAGACTTGCCTTCATGAATAGCACTGTTACGTAATTTTGCTAGTGCTGGTATATCATATTCTTTTTTAAAAGTTTTAAGATAAGTTGCCAAATCAAATTTACTATTCATTCCATTACTTCTGTCTAGTTGCTTTTTCTCATATATATTATTTCTTTCTGTAACCTGTTTTTTGAGTCTGATTGATAATAGAACTTCTGCTGATGTAGCGCATTCAAATACAGTTGAGCGATATTTTTGCTGAAAAAATAGTTTCCTGGCTTCGTCAAGTAGTTGGTATTCAAGAGGAAGCTCTTTTAAATGACCAACATAAGATAAGATTTTATTTATTAGGCTCGATTCTATTGCTTCGTATGAGGCTTTACTAGAGTACCCCACAACTGGATATTTATGATTAAATTTCATATTTAACTTTTGCCTTTTCTCTCGGCTTGTTACATATTTTATACTGGGTCTGGAATTGTCGTCTTTTATGATAAAAGTTTGTCGAGTATAAATAGAAAGGTATTGCTTGAAAAGCACTGTACTTTTTGTGAAGACATCCACTTTGTCAATAATCTTTTCCCCTTCTTCCAGGGTTGTAAAAGGTATGACTAAAATTAACCTACTAACAAAGACTTTAATTTTGTCATGCTTATCAATCTGCTGGGCTTCACCCCAATCCAACTCATTTCCGTATTTTCCTTTTAATCTTTCAGGAGAAAAAAGATATTTTTCATTAGAAAAAGTATCGTAAGTCAATGTAGAGGATACTTGAGGAAATTCCATAATAGCATCAATGCCATGAACTTTAAATTTAAAGGTTTTTCCCAACACTTCTTTTTCAACCTTTATGCCCGTCCCAAAGTCAATTTCAAAAAAGATATAATCATTCATAGCATATAATAACAAAAAGTAGCTTGTCTTTTACTTTAAAACAAAACTTTGTACCAGCCGGTTAATCGCATAATTTGATCTAGAAAATGTATGATTGTAAACACTACGCCCCAGGGGTGGGAAATTATTTTTCAGCGGGCACATGCGCTGCTGGCTGCTAAACTCGCTTTTCACTTGCATGAAGACCTGCGTACCGACAAGATGCTTTGGCTGGAAATGCTGACCAGTATCGCGGAGCATGACGACGGACAGCAGGGCTGGAAAGGACAAAATCATCTGACCGCAGCGGGCGCTCCCAAAGATATTACCCAGCAAAAATATGACTTGGAACAGGCACGACAAGTCGTTTCGGAGACAGCACAAAAATCCCGTTGGATAGCCCTTATGGCTTCCTTGCACACTTATCACCTTCATCATCCTTTTCAAGGTGATAGCAAGGCAATAGACACTTTTCTGAATGAACAAATTAGTTATCAAAAATCATTACGCAAATCCTTGGAAATCAGTCAAAAAGCCAGTGAGCAGGCGTATACTATTATGCGCTGGTGCGATGAGTTTTCTTTGGTGCTATGCAAAAACCAAATTCCGCCCCAGGGAAGAAAGCTGGAGATCGGTAAGCTTCCCCAGGACACGCCCCGTTTTGTAAGCCAGCAGGATGATGATCATCTTAGTGTAATTCCCTGGCCCTTTGAAGAGAATGCTTTTGAGCTGTCAGTAGAATATTATACCGTGGAGCAACTTGCCTTTAAAAGTGATGAAGCACTACGGAAACAACTGGAAAGCCAATCTCCCCAACTCAAATGTTGGCAGATGGTGAAGGGTGGGGGGTAAAGATTTTTTGTAATCCCTTCAGTTGGCAGTAACAGAATAGACATTATTCCGATTTTTCACTGGCTACAACAACTAAAGAAAGAAAAATAAGCCGTTTGGTCATCCCGTCAGGGATCTTTGCCCTCAAGAAAGTCAGCTTATTGGCTCCTTGGCAAAGATTTTTCGCTACGCTACGGAATGACACTGAGGACAGTGCAATGTTTTCTTTTCTAAGTCTTTTAAAAATAAATCAGAATAATGTCTAATATGTACAGGAAATAATTTTTAGAAACCAAAGATGGTTATCTTATGAAAACTATTATATTCATTCAAGCATTAACCTGTATAGTTATATGAAAACAACATACAATTTTTTCTTGCTGTCGCTGCTAATGTTGATGGCATGTAACGAGGAGGAAGTTTTGCAAGAACCCCAGCCTACTGGCAAACTTGCTAAAGAATTCGTCTATAACCCCGGAAATGAAATTCCCAGAGGAACGGTGACGTACAAATATGACCGGGATGGTGAATTGATTCGAAAAGACTATAATGGCTACTTGGAATTTGCAACTGTTTTTGAGCAAGCGTATGAGAAATTATCATATGACGGCCAGGGAAGGATTATTGAAAGAATCAAGTTTGAAATAGGCAAGGACGGTGGTTACGAAGAAGCACAAACTGCTGAGTATGTTTACAATACAAACGGACAACTTGAAAGAATAAATGAAGTTAGTAACAGCACCGTTATTTATTTTTTTGACGATCAGGAATTAAATAACCGGATTGAATATTATGTGGGAAACACAGACCTGCTTAGCCGATATATCACCCTGGAGTACAACCAAGATGACCAGTTGATTCGTGAAAGTAGTTATTCCAGTTTGGACGATACTCAATTTATGCTCATGTATCAGTATGCTTCGGAATATGATCAGCAGGGACACCTTATTCGCAAGATTGCTGTTGATGGCGCCAGTGGAGAACCAGAAGGTTTTGTCTCCGGCGTGTTAGAAGAATATAGCTACGATAGCGAAAGTGGCGTGCTTGCTGAAAAGAAATCTTATAATCCTTGGCTGAAGTATGCTTTGACAGAAATCAATGCCTACGAATATTTTTAAAAGTTAAAATTTCATTTTTCAAATAGTGGCTAGGATAACTCCGCTTAATATGTCACTGGTAGGCAAATTAGCGCCTGAGATTGCGCGTGGTTTTTTTTATGTCTGGCTTACGATTACTTATCAGCAGTAATTACTTTTTACATTCGGCCATATTTTGTAATAAAGCTTTTCACAAGCTAGCTTGTCCTACAACTTTTTAGTTTGGTATCGAGGTTTGCTAAAATCTCCAGTACTATATACTTTTCTTCATTTGTCATGGCGTCTTTGTTCAGTAAAAAGTACTGCCTTTTTGTACGCAGCATTGTTAATTTTCTGTTCAAACTCAATCATCTTACTCCCTCAACCTAAGCACGTACAGGCGGGGCCATAGTTTGCCGGTGATGTAGACCTCGCGGCTTTGGGGGTTGTAGGCAATGCCGTTGAGCACGTCAGCTTCGGGGTTTCTTTTCTCAATTTCTTTGGCCAGATAATCAAAGTTAAGCTCCTGCACGACTTCTGCTGTGGCAGTATCTATTTTCAAGATGTAATTGGTCTGCCACTGATTGGCATAGAGGAAACCCTCAATCATTTCCAATTCGTTGAGCCGGGACGTTTTGCGGTTGTGATTCTTTACAGATTTGGCAAAAACTTCCGTCAGCGTGGAGGGGTCAAAATAATGAAGCTGATCGGTACCGTCACTGATGATCAGGTGCTGATCGTCATGGGTGATGCCCCAGCCTTCAAAATCGTAGCTAAACTCCGCCAACTTTTCAAAAGTAGTAGCATCATACACAAAACCTATATTGTTCTTCCAGGTCAATTGGTATAGTTTGTCGTTAAATACCGTGATGCCTTCTCCAAAATACGTTGAGTTGAGCATCACTTTCTTTTCATACTCGCCGGAACTCAGGTCATATTCCGCAATCCAGGAGCTGTCGCCCCCCGTACTTTCTATGATTTTATCCCGATAATACACCAGCCCCTGCGTGAAAGCGTTGGGGTTATGTTCCACCGTCATCCGCACTTCGTAGGGCAATGCCTTTTCTTTAACAGGGGTTTCTTCGTTTTGGCTGTCCTTTCGCTCACCACAGGCCATCGTCAGAAAGAAAATTACGAGCAAACAGTCCGTTTTCTTCATCTTACTCATTTTCATAGACTTTGTCCAAATACTGATAACGGGCATCGTTTTCAGCATCCACTGCCCCGGATTTCACATCAATAACCATTACCGGTGGTGTGATATCATTAGCCTGGGCAGCAGGCCATTTCGGTAAGCTATCGCCGTTAGGATTACCGGTCAGGATGAAGTTGGCAAAGTAATTCTGCATCGTTTCCGATACTTTATGGTCTTCTTCGGTCCAGACATATTCATTGACCAGATATAGATTTCCCAGGCAGTAGGGGATTTCAACAGCATGGGGCGCGCCTATTGCTTTAGGTTTGTCGGGCGCATTGTCTTCTTTTTTCACCGTGCCCCCGGCCAGTCCGGCTTCTAACGTTTCATCCACCAAAGGAGGCCTCAACTTACTATAAAGATAGCGGTACACCTGCTGATTGCTGTTTTTGCGGTGCAGGTCAAACCATTTCCAGGTACTATAAGCGATAAACCGATCAGACACCAAAGCCGTGGCGGACAGTTCAATTTCCTGGGGTGATCCGTGCGGATAAAGCTTCAGCACTTCTTCATGATTATCGGGATAGGCTTCTTTAATTTTCTGCATATAGTTTTCTTCTGTATATGGCAAGCCTTGCATTAAGGCCGTTCCCGTTATCTCGGCAGAATTCCATCCTAAAAGCAAAGGCACGTTGGCTTGTTCTCCTGCATTGAAAATCTCGGGAAGGGTTTTGGGCAGGAAATAGCCATCTACTACGGTCGGAAAGCGGACACGTTCGGTAGTGGCATTGTAGGCACCAAAAATCTCCTCGGTGCTCAATGCCCTTAGCTCAGCCAAAGAAGTATAACCCGCCTGTTCGGCAAATGCCTTTCCTACTTTTTCCGCGTCCGCTAAAGGTACGGGCGCTAAAGTGGGATTGATGGCCGCGCCACTCTCACCGATGGCCCCGGCCATCATGTCTTTTGACAGTGGGGAAGCCATCTGCGCACTTACCGAGATAGAGCCAGCAGATTCTCCGGCGATAGTCACTTTAGCAGGGTCACCACCAAAGGCGGCAATGTTTTTTTGTACCCAGGCCAGGGCGGCATGCTGGTCAAGCAGACCATAATTGCCTGAGGCATGGTAAGGAGCTTCGGCGCTAAGTTCAGGATGCGCAAAGAAGCCAAAGATGTTCAGGCGGTAATTTACGGTAACGGCTACCATCCCTTTCTGTGCCATACTGGCCCCATCGTAGCGGGGCTCTGAGCCGTCACCCGCGACAAAGCCGCCTCCGTAAAAGTACACCAGCACGGGCAGTCCTTTGGTGTCATTGAGGGCGGGGGTCCAGACATTCAGGTACAGGCAATCTTCACTAACCGTGTCAGAACGGTACCTCATGTCGCCAAAGACGTTGGTCTGTACCGGGGAATGACCAAAGTGTTTAGTTTCTAAGATACCTTCCCACTTTTCAGGGGCTTGTGGGGCTTTCCACCGGAGGTCACCTACGGGCGGCTGTGCAAAGGGTATCCCAAAGAAATTATCTAGTCCGGTTTCACGATCATGAAAGCCCTCAACAACGCCATTGTCAACTTTGGTGCGGACGGAAGTATTCTGCTCGTTTTGTGCCATGAGGGGGGAAGCCAGCCAGCAAAAACATCCTATTAGGTAGATTATCGTTTTCATCATTGCGCTATCATTTAAATAAGCCCTAAAGTTACTCAAATTTGATATGAAGCTTGAAAGAAAACAAAGGTTTTTCTAAATGATACTGGTTGAGGATATCCAGCATCTGTAGGGCACTCTACATGGGGCCTCACTGTCGCGGAACTTAGTTCCGTGACTTCATGAACGCTTTGTGCAAGCACGGAACTAAGTTCCGCGCTAGGTAAAGAGGTTCTTTACGAGAAAGTCCGCTAAGACTAAGGCTTGAAAGAAAACAAGGGTTTTCTAAATAATAGTGTTTGAGGATATTCAGTCTGAAGGACGCTCCACGTGGGGTCTTGTACCGAAGACCTCACTGGGACAGAAATTATCCCCACCATCATCCCCGTTTCCGAACGGGGATGATGGTGGCTGGCGATTGTATCGCCAATATGGCAAACTAAGAATGACTGCTCATCGCATGCGCCGTCTAGCCGACCGCGCACTGCATGCCGCGTCACAGACGTATTCTCAGGCAGTCCTCGCCGGGACGCGCGTTACGAGGACTATGAGGGACGCTCTACGTGGGGTCGCTTGCAGCAGCTACAGTTTGGACACATCTTTGTCTTAGCGGGGTTTCTCGTAGAGAACCCGGAATGGAATTCCTCGCGTGGAGCGTCCCACTTCATCACCATCTAGCAGGGCGGGGCGGGGCCACCCTGGCGGGGCCACCCTGGCGGGGTCGCTTGCAGCGCAGACCCCGCTGAGACCACATTGTACGAGATGTGTCCAAACAGTATCTCGTGCCGAAGATCCCACTGGGACAAAGGGGAAATCATGTTTTCATCTTTTTAATTTCATATCTTAAGTAATTGGTCATCTTGCCAAACATCCTCATAACCTTTATTGTCCGTTAGGAACCTAAAACCAGGGGATAAACCCAAGTATTTAATTATTTCTGGTCTAATTTGAAGAAGATGTTCAGCGCATAGTGGTTCAAAAAAATTATCATCGTCAGAATAATTTACAGTCCATATAAACCAACCCGTTGTCCTTTTTGAGGCTGGATGTCTCAGTCCGTGTATCGGTTCATATAATAAATTACCTCCAACACCGATATTTAATTTACAATTAAATGGCTGCCATTTGCTGTCATATTTATTGCAAATTCCCTTTTGTAATTCAATGTGAAAGTTCCAGTTATTGTATTCAGGCAGTTTGTATATGCTGGTTGTTAAGTAGTGCTTCCAAAGTTCTAAGTTCTTCTTAGTTATAGGAAAGTTGATAGAACGGTTATTCCAGTCAAATAGAGTGTTTGATATCCGTTCCGAATCCCATTCAAAGAAATCTGAACCGATTAAGACAAATGAAATAATATCAAGCTCACTTGAGCTTAAATTTCCTTGAATCGCTTCATTACAAATTTTCAAAATATGATTTTCATTTAAATGATAAGAACCATCCGCTAAAGTATCTACATAATATGAAAAAACATCATGACTCGTTTGTACTTTAGTACCTGTCATATCATTTTTCAGCTCTTCCAATGAGATGTTTTCGTCAAAATAATTTTTAAGTGCAGATTCAGTCATGATGTTTCAATGAAATATATCTTTTTACCAACCCACCATATCTATTTTTTTCCATCCCCCTAATCATTTATGTACTTTAATTTGCCCAAATTACACACTATTCACCGAAAGTTCGCTATTCAGCGTATACCGCATTTTTTGCCATCTTCATTTTTCTTCTTCATGGCTTTTTTTGGGTGGTAAGAAGGGCGTGTTTTTGGTTTCAAATGGGAAGAAAAATGGTAAAACGCTGCTCCATGTCCATTTAAATTACATGATCAGTGCCATCGCAGTGCTCCTTATCCATTTTGCTTACATACACAGTACACCTGCAGCAGTGTTTGTCCTCTGAAACACTTGTTTTAGTGGTGATGTAGCGCTGTTTCACCTCTTTTCCATATGGAAAAATGCCCATGTAAAGCTACATCACCTTTCATCCACTTGTTTTAGTGGACTTGCAGCATTGTTTTACCTTTGGAATAATCTCCTGAATACCTGTACAGCGTATTTCCCGGATTGTTTTTCTGTCACGGGTAAGTTTTAGGGGCTTAGACGCGCTAAATTATCTCAATCCGTCCGGTGATGGGGAAGTGGTCGCTGTATCCTTTGGGTTGCTTGGCGCCGTTCTTGTCAAAATCAAAGCGTACAGGACGCTTTTTCTGCTTACTGCTCATGATCTCCGGCTGGAAGATTTCTACCGAACTGCAATCAAACTTCAACCCCTGCAAGCCATAGTACATGCCCCGGGAGATCATAAACTGGTCCAGCAGGTTCATGGTATTGGTAGAACCGCTGTAGTGCAGTGTGCCGGTATCAGGATCCGCCAGGAAAGGCCACATGCAGTTGAACAGGTAGGCTTGCTTTTCAAAATAGGAGCGGGGCGTAGGCGTATTTTCCCGCTCATTGCCGGCATAGCGGTCAGCTTTGATGATTTCTTCCAAATGATCGGTACCGCTGCTCCCTTTCAGGTAGTCCAGGATACTGCGGTCAAAGGGTTCATCATTGAAATCCCCCATGAGCAGCACATTCCGGTTCCAGTAACGGTTCAAGAGTTGCAGGGTCTCTTCCGTATCCGGCATGGACAGATAGGCTACGCGGTCTAGTTTGACGCGGTCATCAATCAACTGCCCCAGGTGGTTAGCAACAGTAATGCGCAAGGGTTCGCTCTCAAATTTGCCCATGCTCCGCGAGGGCCAGTGGTTGACATATAGGATCAGTTCGGTATTATTCTGATTGAGCCGCAGGGGCACTTCAAAGATGTCGCGGGTAGGATAGCGATTGGCTACTTTGATGGCACGGATGGGCAGGTCAGGGTGCAGATGAAATACGTTTTTGTCGTACATCAGAGATACGTCAATGCCCCGGATGTCAGGGCTTTCTATATGCGCCACCGCGTAGCGGGCAATGTCCAGCTTGGCGATCAAACGTTCCATCAGCGGCTTATTTTCTACTTCGCATACGCCCAACAGGTCGGGCATGTCGCCATTGTGCATCAGGCGGATCACATCTGCCAGATGATTGATCTTAGCTTCCACCACTTCTTCCGTCCAGCCCTCATCAGCGGTAAAGCCCAGGTCAGCGGCGATAGGCGATAGCTGGGCATCAAACAGGTTTTGCAGGTTCCAAAAGGCTATTTTGATTTCCATAGCAGTGTTTTTTGATGAAGTTACAAGTTTGCGGCTGACTTATCAAGCATAGTAGGGCAGTTGTCTATGAAGTTCTTGTTAAGTTTAGTGGAAAAGTGTGGTTTGCTTTCTTGCAAAAGCGTGTGCATGACAAATGCACAGTTACTGGCATCCGCATTGCAACGGACGAGTATATTGTTTTTGATGGGATTGGATAGAGACTTAAAGTTGGATATGTTTTTCTTCTATAACTTCCCAAAAATCGTCTAGCTTGCGTTTTTTTAAAGAAACCATCACCACTGCCGGGGTAGTAGAGGCTTCGTATCCTTTAGGTAAATTTGGCGCTTTGAATAGTTCTACTTTATCAATCCAACGTGGCTCAATAATTTCCCTTTCATTGTAATCCAATTCGTATTGTTTGCCTTCCACCTGCATAATGTAGGTAGGCTCGGACTTAAATTTTCTGGTAAGCCTGGTATTCAGTTCATTCAAGTCTGCCCCTGACTTGGGCATGACGATTACGGCAACAACCAGGGCGATAAGAAAGTGATAGATCATAGCAGTATCATGTATGGATGAATGAATTTGACTGTATGGCTATTTACGTAGAACCAGGTTCATCCGCTAGGGTGAATTAGCCAGATATTACACGTGTATAGGTTAGGCTAAACTATGAGAAGTGATACGCAACATCAAGGATTAAGGGTGTTTTTTAGTATTGTCTGTGCATTCGCAAAATGATTTGATAAAATTTAGGGCTTTCCTGACGAATTGCTTATCTTCATGAACATCAGCAAAACTGGGGCACATTTCATTGAGTTGCCCGTTAACGCCCTCCTTACGACAGTATACACCTAACCATTGCATGATGAAAAACACCACATTTCCGCCCCTCCAAGCCGAACAAGAACAAGATAAAAAAGCGCTGGCCCAGGCGCTGATTGACAAACTGATTAAACATCCTGAATTGTTTAACCAGGAAGATATTCATGTCTTGCTGGGTATAGCCGCTGATGGCTCCCTCAATGAAGAACTGGTCACTGCCCTTGACCTGAAACTAGCGATACTAAGGATATTTGACCAGAATGAAAACTATAAATTTGACAATTCCACCGCAGGTTACCTGGGAAGGCTTAACAACCGGAGCCAAAACAGGAGAAACAAGAAGTTTATCAAAAAGCTGAAAGCGAACCCCACTGCCATGCGCGTAGTGGCCGCTGGTGACTCCTGGTTTGAGCATCCTATTTCTGATGATGTCATTGACTGGATTAATGAATTAGGAGGTAAAGACACCGCGATTTACAGCCTCGCCCGGGGTGGTGATTTTTTGACCAACATTTTGGAAGGCAGGGAGTACATCACCGAAGTGTCCATCATTGATCCTGATGTGTTTCTGGTCAGTGCCGGGGGCATAGAGCTGGTCAACCACAGGCGGGTAGCCCTTATGGTCAATGCTAAAGGAGGGTGTGTGGATGAAGCCTACAAGCAAGCCCACCCTTTGATCAGCCAGGTGCTGGATGATTCTTCAGTTTCCCACGAGACTAAAACAAAGATTGAAAGGGGACTACGCTTCTTGAATGGGGAGTACTTCGCCCTCATGGCCATCCTGGAACTCAACTACAAATACATGATCAGGCAGCTTCGCAAGAAATTCCCTAAGCTTAGAATGATCTGTCATGGTTATGATTATCCTATTCCCTCTTTTCGCCTGGGCAGCTGGGGCCAGCCTGTCAGCCGACTGATGCGCGTCATCGGGGATAATGGAAGGCACTTCAAACAACCACTATTGATTAAGAGAATCTATGATCAGCAAGACCAAGACGATATCGCTTTCACCATGCTATATCTATTCAATGAAATGCTTTACAAGCTGGTGCATGATCCGATCTTTGGCAAAGAGGTTTATATGATTGACTGTCGGGGCTACGCTGCTGCTGAAGATTGGTTTGACGAATTACATCTGGAACCTAAGAAAATCAAAAAGGTGGCTGAAGTCTTTGTGCAGTGTATGCAAAGCAAAGACACCCAGCAAAAAGTATATTATGTCCGGCCTACTGATTGAAATTTGAGTTTTAGGATTTTGAAGAGAAGGTGTTTTTTTGAGAACCATAACTCCTTTACCTACAATTCCAGATGGCGGGATTGCACCTCATGCCCTAAAAATATGGCTGCTTTATGATCAAAATCTTCGGTGGACTCGGTGGTGTAAAAAGCCGTTTGCCCATGTTTGCTGCAACGCTCTTCCAGATCAGTGTGGTGTTCCAGATAGCTTAGTAAGCTATGGGTCACGATCTCTCCCTGGGTCAGTATCTGGATATGGTCAGGCAGAAACTGGCTGATCTTTTTGCTCAGCAAAGGATAATGCGTACAAGCCAGGGCAATGGTGTCAATCTCTGAGGACTGTGAAAGGAGTTGATCAAGGTGCTTCCTGATAAAATAATCCGCCCCGCTGGACTCATGTTCATTATTTTCTACCAGGGGCACCCACATAGGGCAGGCTTCCTGAAATACTTTTACCTGCGGAAAGAATTTGTTGATCTCAATCACATAAGATTCTGATTTTACGGTACCTACTGTTGCCAATATACCTACGTGGCCGGTACGGGATAGCTTACCAATAATTTCTGTGGTAGGACGGATCACGCCCAGTACGCGGCGATAAGGATCTAATTGTGGCAGGTCGCGCTGCTGAATAGTCCGCAGGGCTTTGGCGGAAGCAGTATTGCAGGCCAGGATTACCAAACGGCAACCCATGTTGAAGAGGTGTTTTACGCATTCCAGCGTGTAGCGGTAGACCGTCTCGTAGGTGCGGATACCATAGGGAACCCGGGCATTGTCGCCCAGGTAAATATAATCGTACTGCGGTAGGCTTTTGACGATTTCACGAAAGATAGTCAAGCCCCCGTATCCTGAGTCAAAGATACCGATAGGGCCTTGGTGTGGTATTGGAGGAATCAAGCGAGTCTAACTAATTTGTATGCAAGTTTGTCCTCTGATGAACAATTATCGAACAAAATATCTTTTTTACTTTTTCTGTTTAGCTTCTGCTTTTTCCAGATTTTCTTTTACCCTGAAAGCTACGATTTTGCTGATCAGCTCGTAAGGCATAGGCCGACCTAAGGGAAATTGCACCGACCCCTTGGCTGACTTATATTCCAACAGGCTTCTTTTGAATGCTTCTATGCCTGAGGGTGCGGGATAAAAACCTACGTGATGTTTGTAGGCGGAAAAGTGTACCAGATTGCCTTCCAGTGTGAAAGTAGGGATTTTATAATTGATGGTTTCTTGCGCGTCGGGGGCAGCTTTTTGAATGGTCTCCCTTATTTTTTGTAAGATTTCCTGGATATCATGGGGAAAGGCCGTGATATATTCGTCTATAGTTTGAGGTATTGGTTTTGTGCTGTTCATGTTGGATGAGATGCTTTTGCTGTTAAAATAAACAGTTTTGAGCATTCTACCAACAATCATTCTTTGCTCAGTTCCCAACCTATACCCAGGTAAAAATTTCTACCATCCGAAGGGATGATGCCAGGGCCAGGATAGCCGCTTGCCCTGCGCGTAAAGTATGCATTGTTCGTCAAATTGTTAGCTCCAGCAAACAACTTTAGGTTTTTCCACCGGTATGAGCCTGAGAAATCTATGACATAATAAGAAGGAATTGTGCCTTCAATAGCCGTAGGCACGGCAGGGGCAGCAGGGGTATTGGCTGCATCGGAGAAGTGTTCGGTTACGTAAGTGCCTTGCATACTCAACTGAAATTGCTGCCATTGATAAGAAATCCCCAGTTTTGCATTTACCGGAGGCACCAGTTCCACTCTGTTTCCCTTCACCCGTGATTCACCGGTCAGATATTCGGAGTAAATAAGCGACAGGTTCAGGAAAGTGCTTAATCTTTGATCTGCCGGACGGTCCAACAAAGCAAACCAGTCTATCTCCCCATAAAATTCTATGCCTGAAATTACCGCGTCCGCCAGGTTAGTGCGGTAGCGGATGGTCCGCTTGACCAGATTATCAAACTGCGGGTCAGGCTCAGTCAGGAGAATATTACCAATACGGTTGTTGTATTTGAGCAGGAAAAGGCTGGCATCTACATTATAAATCCTGGAAAATGAGCGTACGCCCAGGTCAGCATTATAGCCCCTTTCATCTGCCAGGTTTTCATCTATCCGCTGCGAAGGGTTTTTGATGCGGATGTCGTTAAAATTGATAGCACGATAGTTCTGAGAAATATTTCCGTAAAACTCTAATTGATCCGTAGGTTTGTAACTGATGCCCAGCCCGGCCAGCAGAAAATCGCGGGTATTTTCCCGCTGTTCCATAATAGTGCTGTCAAAAAGGACTTCACCGGCCAAGTTAGTGCGGATGTCGCGGTAGTATCCATCCGAAGTAGTTTGGATGTATTCGTAGCGTATGCCGGGCGTGATGCTCCAATGATCATTGATAAAAAAGATATTCTCAGCAAACAAGGCTACGTTTTGGCCGGGAAAGCGGAAATCCGAATCGTCCAGCTTGTCTGGTGTCAAAAAATTAAAGTCAGGCTGATCGCCATTGTTGGCCAGTCCTTGCTGCTGATGCGTCAGCCCATGATAGTAGCGGACACCGGCCACCATGGTATTGTTGAATTTGAACAGGTTGAAATTCTTCAGCATCCTTGCTTCCGCACCCCAGTTGTTGTACTGGTCACGGATCAGGTTACGTGCCTGGCTCTGATCATCCGGCCGGTCAATGCGTCCCAGGTTTCCCAGGGCATCCCGGCCCGCATCCAGATGAAAAATGCGGTAATCAAAGCGTAGATTGGGAGAAAATGTGTACTGTAAAGTATGCGCCAGCAGGTTCCAGTTCACCTGAAACCAGTTGCGTTCTCGGGTAGACTGCCGTGGATCGTCCTGAAACTGGGCGTCGGTGAGTCCACCTGGCTGGTGGGCAAGATACTGGCTGTAGGTGTATTGCAAGCCCAACTTTAGTTTATCCGATATATCATACTGCACACCTCCGTAAGCAGTATGTTTATTGGATTCAGAATTAGGCCGCCATCCGTTGGTATGGTTGTAGTCGTAAAAAGCGTAATAATTAAGTTTCCCAACCTGTCCTCCAAAGCTATTAAAAGCATTCAGGAAGCCGAATGAGCCACCGGTTAGGCGACCAGTATAGCGGAAAGTATCTGCTGCCGGGCCTTTTTTTATCACAAAATTCAGCAGGCCGCCGAATTGGGTTCCGTATTGCAAAGAAGCCGCCCCCCGCACAATTTCTATTTGTTCCAGTGCCAAAGTAGGTGGCGTATAATAGCTTTCGGGATAGCCCAGCGCATCCGCTGAAATATCGTATCCATTTTGTCGCACATTGAAATTGGAAGTCCGGTTGGGACTAAGCCCCCTGCCACCAATGCCAAGTTGGATGCCTGCCCCGTCGTTTTCCCAGATATTCAGTCCGGGAATTTTGGCATATACCTGCCGGGCAGTGTTGGCCGCTACATTGCCCTGGATTTTGTCTACCACAATTACTTCAGTCTTCTTGGCTTCATAAATCCCTAGTCCTTCCACCATATTCAGCCGACCAATGCCAAAAGCACTGGACGCATCCTGGTTGATCACTACTTCCTGTAGTTCCTGGGCGAGGAGCTTCAGTTGGATTTCAAGAGGTTTGTCAAGGGGCACCTGAAAACTGAGCGTATCCGTCTGATAACCGTATTTGAAAACAACCAACTGGTGGGCGTCTTGTGTTACTTTGTCAAAAGAGAATTTTCCTTGCGCATCGGTGTAGACGGGCGATTTAAACTGATCTAAAAGTACTACCGTTTCAGGAATTGCTTTGCCATCTTCATCCTTCACTACGCCCTGCACGCTAAATTGTGCCCAAAGCGTCTGACAAATGAACACCAGTATTATTGTTGAAATTAATCTATTCTTCATAGCTGAGTACCCATTCCCGATGTTTTAAATTCATTGGCTGTGCTGATAAATCTATATGCGGATCAATAAAACGGCGGCTCAACCGGCCATTGAGCGTAACGTAAGCATCGGCAGTGACAACCGGATTGAGTATGCCTTTTTCAGCAAAAGTTTTGTCTAAATAACGGGCAAATTGTAAGATCATATCGGGCTGGGTAGCCATCATTTTTTCCTGCTGGGGCGTAAGATAAGCACGGTTGTCTACGTACATAGAATGGCCGGAATCCGGGTCGGTAACCCGAAAAGTGATATTCCCCGCTTTTTCCATCAGCATCACCCGCCAGGAGAAACGATAACCTTCCTCATGCCAGAATACGGAACCCGGATACAACAAATGACGCCAGGGAAGCAGAAGTTGCAAGGCCAGCACTAAACTGAACAAAAGCAACTTAGCTTGAGAAGGGGGCTTTTTTGTGTCACTACTAACATTGGATATGGTAGAAGGATTAAGCGGTCCGTGATCGTTCAGATTGAATGGAACAAATCTGCCAAACTTTGGAAATTTGGCAGATTTTCGGGGCGACAAACCCGAGGTCTGTGTCCTCACAGACCTCTCAACGAAAACATTTTCCATCTGCTGCAACCACCTTTCTTGCTGGTCTGCCGGAAAAAAAATCAATGCGCTGAAAATCATCACCCAGGGAAAAATACCGATAGGGAACAATATCGCCGTCAGTACATGGAAGATGATCACCGTAAAATAAGCAATCCGGCGTGTTTTGTAGCTGGATAAAAAAAATGGCACAGTAAGATCATACAACATACCAAACCAACTAAATACATACGCTACCCAGGATTGCTTGAGCAAAAATCCGAGACCTAAGATATGGCCATTGGCTGGTAACCAAAGTCGTAGGGGCATTGCCCTTAGCAACCAGTCATCATTGATTTTGGCTAACCCGGCATAGCAATACACTAGCCCGGTTTGCCAGCGCAGTACATTGATATGCAAAATGGAAGTAGTAGGCGAAAAAAGAGCAGGTTGGCGCTTTGCATCCAGTGAAAAACGTCGGTGAGCGGGCAGCCAGATTAGCCAAAAAGCAATGATGCTCACAAAGTAATAGTGGTTCAGATAATAGGTCTTGTCAATCAGCTCTACATACGTGAAGGAAAGGAAGAAAAACACTGTGCTAAGGCGATAGTACAACCCCAAACAAATACCGAGACTGGAAAGAAAGATAAGGGCAAACAGCAGGTATATGCCCCAGCCCGGCAAAACTTGCACCCACTCCATCCCATAGTAAGGAAAATGAAAAACGGGCTGGATATAAAATTCATTAATCCAACTGTTCGCAGCAAAGCGGACCACACTGACGCACATCATCGCTCCGAAAAGTAGCCTGAAAATGATCAGAGGTGCATTTGATACCTGCTGAAATAGAAAGCGATCAGTTAGCGTGTAAGTGCTAACCCGCTTCCATTTTAAGGAGTCAGGTTGGATAAGCGTAGAAGTTTGCATGCCCATAAGCAGCCGGGATTTTACTCAATTAAAGCGCTGGATCAATCGCCATCGTTGTCGCTGAAAATGACGAGTAATCCTAAACGCGACATCATGTCATTTTTCAACAGAACAGTGAGTTCCTGCAAATCAATGAAGAGCTGTTCTACCGCCTCTTTTTGCTCCAGGACAGCCACTTGTAAAGGTCCGTCAATGGCATCCAGGCTTTGGTGGCTTTTGGTAAATTTCTGGAGGATTTTAGCGGAAAGCGCATTGCCTTGCCCGTCATCAATATCCAGGGCATCCAGGTAATCGTCAAAGCCCTGACCAGCCTTGCCGGTGAAAATGCTCTCCATGATTTTCAGGTTTTCCCTGATCAAATCCAGGGAAAGATCGGCATACAACGATTCTACCTGCTCAGGCAAGGGATCGCTGAGGGTACGCAGACCCAGAGGTGTAGCGACTTTGTAATTTTTAACCGTTTCCAGTAAAAAGATCATTTCGTTGGAAAGCAAAGTGGTACTGGCGTTGGCATTATTTCCGGTATTGCTGATGAACGTGCTTTCGTAACCATTCTCCCATTCGCCAAGCAGCTTGCTGGCATGGTCAGCCAATGTCTGGACAAGTAAGTTCAGGTAAGCCTTTCTGTTCTCCGCAGCAAATTCGCCAACAATTTGTGTCTGATCTGCATGAAAAAGTAAGTATTCTACCGCAGCTAAGCCTTTGCGGTCACTCCCGATTGCCTCCATATAAGTAGCAGCCCCGTTATAATTTTGAATAGCTTCCTCAATTCCGGAGGCATTGGTAGGCCAAAGATCAATGGCGGTTTCCAGGGCAAGCTGTTCTACCGGGCCAAAATTGAAAGCTTCGCCACTCTTCCAGCTTAGCTTAGCAGCTATCCAGGCGTTTCTGACTTCCTCTAAGGTTTGCGCAGTAGGTTGGGCTAAAAATGTCTCTGTTTTTTGTTGCAGAAATTCGGTTTTTTCCGAGAAATCCTGGTAAGCGGGTACAATGATGTTGGTCGCAACATTATCTAATATTCCCTCCCGGTCAAACTCATCATTCACCTCCGGCGTATCTTCCGAACAACTGAACGGCAGGGCCATCAGCATGATGAATGCGCTAAATATCAAAATTTGTTTCATCTTTCTATAATTGATTTTTAAAGGTCATATGGAACTCGCCGGGACGCCAGTCGCCGGGACGCCGGTCGCCAAATAATCATTTTTCAGCGTGAGAAATTATCCCATGGCTCGTTTCATAGAAATTTCTTCACAAAGATTCTAAAAATTTAAGCACCGCTTCCCTTTCGGTTTTGCTCATGTTCACAAAAGCTTGCTGGCTTTTTTGCGCCTCGCCACCGTGCCATAATATGGCTTCTTCCATATTGCGTGCCCGGCCATCATGCAAGAGGAAAGTATGCCCGCTAACTACGTGCATCAACCCAATACCCCACAAGGGCGGTGTCTTCCACTCAGTACCCGAAGCTTCCCCATCGGGCCTGCCGTCTGCCAACCCTTCGCCCATGTCGTGCAACAATAGATCGGTGTAAGGATGAATGGTTTGATCTGAAAACTCAGGATAATCGGGGTGAATACCGGTTTTGATGGTAGCGATATGGCAGGATGTGCATCCACTTTGGTTAAACAATGATTTTCCCTGTAAGACGACAGCATCATTCCAATTTCTGCGTATCGGTACGGCCAGCGTTTCAGAATAGAGGGTCACCCGGTCTAGGATATCTTCGGTAAGTTCCGGTTCACCACCGGAGATAGATTGCAGACAATCTTCATCCTGACTGGCACAGGGTTGTTCTGGGAAAAGGCTAGAAGTAATACCGATATCGCCTCGGAAAGCAGAAGCAATTTGCTGGCGTACGCTGGGTTGGTTGGCTTTCCAGCCTAAACGACCAATGGATTTTTTTTGGGTAATGCGGTCTTCTACATAGTTGATCCTACCGGAAATGCCATCCCCATTGGCATCATCCGGATCAGCAAAGCTTTGTAATGTTGCTTCATCTATCGCTTCCAGTAAACCTAGCCCAATCATCTGCGGGGCAATCCGGGGCGAAACCATCATGTCGTGAGAAAATGCCCCGTATTTAAGGTTTTTAAATGCATAATTGGGTTTGCGTAGCGAGTAAGTCTCCCCGTCGGCATAGGTACCGCTTATTTCCTGATAGCTTACCGAAACATCGCCTTCAGGCTTGATGCCCAGAATTGCCAAGGTGTTTAACTGCTCGCCATAGTGCTCATCGGGAATAGTTTCCCAGGCAATATCAGGAGAGGGCTTGCTCAGCCGAAATAGCAGGGAAACGGGCTGCTCATCGGGACTCAGGGGAGGTGCGCCACGGCCGTCCAGATCATGGCAACTGGAACAGGAACGGGCATTGAATAAAGGACCCAAGCCGTCTAAATCTTCCGTGGAAGCCGGGGCAGTCACCCAATTTCGCTTGAAAAAGGAGTTGCCGGTCACAAATTGCAAATCCTTGTCACCAGTGAGGTTAGGTGCGGCATGGCCAAAAGCATTTACCGATTCGTCAGAAATAGTGGCATCACCTCCGCTGAATTGCTCGCCTTCTTCTTTCCAATCCTCTGTCCAGGGAGATTCACTAGCTTCCTGACATGCCATGTGGAGCAAAGCTATGATCAGTATAATAAGTCCCTGAGAAAATTTCACTTATTTAGAATTAGTTTTAATAAACACAAAAGTAAACCCTAAAATTTAGGGTACACATATTTTCATATTTTTTTTTCTAGATGTCATCCGGGTCAAAAGTAAAGCCCAGTACGCTGGCAGCTTCGGCCAGCAGGTCACCTTGTTCCCTTAACAAATTAATGGCTGTACGGATGCGGGTTTTGCCGGGTTCTGCCAGGATTTCCTGATCAAAAGGCGCCTGAATAGCTTGACTGGCGGCTACACTGGCTTCCATTTTAGTTTTAATTTCATCTGCTAATACAGTGTCTTCAAGTTTTAACACATCATAAATGCCAGTCCCGGATAGGGTAGACCCATCAGTTTTTTTGTATCGGCCGAGGTATACATTTTGAATACCCAAAGCATTATTCACAATATCCCGGTGAGTATTATCGCTAAAGCAGGAGTGCTCATCTTCTTTGCTCACCAGGTCTAAAGCAACATACATGCGCTCACCCGCCAGTTCCCCTTTGCTGAGTTTACCTAAGCCACTGACGATATTGCTCAGCGAATTATCCAACTCTTCATCAGCAGTAAAAGAGGTACGAAAAGCCCCGCCGGGTGCCCATTCGTCTACCAAGCTTTGCAAGTCATCTACGATAAGTTGGGTAACCTCTTTCAGATAAGTGCCCCTGCGTTCCTGATTGGCGTTGGTACCATTGCCATCCGTTACATAATCGGTATAAGGACGTTCCCCGCCACCTGGACCGGAACTTAAATCCTGACCCCAAAGTAGAAACTCTACCGCATGATAACCGGAGCTTACATTGGTTTCACTGCCATTTTCGTTGAGTGAGGCGATTACCCCTTTGGTAATTTCGGGAAATTCAGCAAGACTGTTGATGATATTGGTGCCATCAGGGACTTCACCAGCATTGGTGGTGGTGTTTACATAGTCAATATAGGATTCATCCAGAGGCCAGGCGTTTAGCTGTCCTTCGGGGCCATCCTCATCATCAATGGGGCCACCGTAGAAACGATACGCTTCGGTTTGACCATAGGGCTCACGGGCAGCCAACCAAGCGTTTTTTGCTTCAGTAAGTGTGTTTTCTGATGGATTGGCAACCAAAGCATCTACTTTTGCTTTTAATAAAACTGCGTCAGCATGGGCATCCTCATAGTTAGCATGCACCAGCTCGGCATAATGGTTGACGGCATTCTGAAGTGTAGCTTCATTGGGATTGTCGGGCGTTTCATCATCTTCACAGGCCGAAAAGAAAAAAATGAGCAAGAGAAGCAGAAAGGAAAAATTTTTCATAATCAGGTATTATTCTTATTTAGATTAATTATAAACAAACATAAACAGGTATTCAGGGATACACAAATTTTTTATCTGAAAATATTTTTGTGACCTGGGAAAAAGGAATCTACCTGGGATTATTCAGAGGGAAGGAAACGCATTTTAAGCCAGTCTAGCTGATACGTATTTCAAATCTTTTCAAATAAAAAGCACATCAGTAATAAGTCTCTCAGCATCAAATCTTTATAGATAAGTACAATATGGTACTTTGCGGATAAATATTTTAACAGAAAAGCAATATGCTGATCGCAGAATCAAAAAGTACCGATAGAGAACAATGGTTTTACAATCGCAAGCGGTTGGAAGCCATTCGTTTCAACCAGCTTAGTGAATACAAGAAAAGAAAGGGTTACGGGAGCAACATAGACTATTTGCTTCCGGTGATATCTACGGCGCTCAAAATGAGCGGAATGTATTATCTGGGTAATGCGCGCGCTAAGCAGATAGCAGTCAGGGAATTTGACCTGCATTTTAAAAACTTACCTAATGCTTTTGATGGCTATAAAATTCTTCACCTCACAGATTTGCATGTGGACAGTTTGCCTGGTATTGAGCAGGTTATTGGCGAAAAAATAGCAAACCTTGATTACCATATTTGTATGATTACCGGTGATTACCGGCTAAAAACAATGGGCAAATACGATGATAAAGTGCTGAGTCCTTTGCGGGATATTATCGCTTGTGTACAAGCTGAAGACGGTGTTTTTGCCACCCTGGGCAATCATGATACGCATCAGATTGTAGAACATCTTGAGGACATGGGCGTCCGCGTGCTTACCAATGAATCGGAATATTTGTGGCGTGGAGAGGATAAAATCCTGCTTAGCGGGATAGATGACCCACATTATTATTATAGCCATCATGCGGTAGAAGCATTGCAGACGAATCGGGAAGCCTTCAAAATTGCGCTGGTGCACTCACCGGAACTATACCAGGAAGCTGCCGACAACGCTTATGATTTATACCTTTGCGGACATACCCACGCCGGGCAGATTTGCCTCCCTACGGGCATCCCATTAATTACCCATCTGAAAAAAGGGCATAAACTTTACAAAGGTTGGTGGGAGATAGAAGGTATGAAAGGTTATACCAGCGCCGGATGTGGCGTGTCAGGTATACCTGTCAGATTCAACAGTCGGAGCGAAATCAGCCTTATTACACTTAGAAAGAAATAGCTAACAAATAGGCATGTGTCAATGAAAGAGGCAAACCGCCTCTTTCATTGACTATCTTTTCATTATTGCTGATAGAAACCAGACTTCGTATCGGCAAGCATTTTTTCACGTAAGCCTACCAGGTAGCTTCCCTGCTTTGAAAATTTATCAGGTTCATAAGTACCCAGCATCAAACTTAGCGGATTAGCATTTCGCTCATCTACCAATCTGGCTTTTTCATAAGATTGAATGCAGGCTAAATCATATCCACTCAGTTGGGCATGCCACTCAAGCATGGTCCTTTCCAGTCGGTTGGCCAATAGGTTTTGATGAAACTCATCTTTCAGGTTCACTTGATACTGTTTTAATGGACGGTCAATGATGATAAGCACTACAAAAACTGAAGTTGAAGCAAGCAAAGCAAAAATGATCATGGTAAGTGTCATAGTCGGTAACATTTAATTGTACAGATAAAAGTAATGGTACTGTTTTTTTAATTTATGAGTGGCATACATTACATACGTATTATAAAATATGACCAGATTTATATAAAACATAACTTTTTGAATTTTTATGTTAAGTATGCAGAGATATAAAAGAAAGCTTTTCCATTTTTGAAATTTCGCTTTAACTGAAGAGTACATAATTTTTCAAAAAAAATGGAGAATTACATAAATGCGTTCCCCAAAGTTTTATCTGATCAACTGATCCGCAGGGAGATTTTGAAAGGTGAATACTTTGTGCATGAAGGTCAATCTTCAAATCAAATAGCTTTTGTGCAATCCGGATATTTGAGAACATATCAGATAGACTACCAAGGCAATGATGTGACAATAAATTTTCACACACCGGGTGCTTTTTGCGGATCATATTATGGTTTTTACACTAAAATGCCTGCCCTGGATAATATGATAGCTATTACCGATTGTATTCTTCAAACCATTTCTTACGAAAGCCTGATGGCGCTTTATGAAGATAGTTTGGCTGCAAACAAGATGGGCAGAAAAATAATAGAGCAAGTATGTATTACCAAGGATTTCAGGATCGCAAAAATGCTTCAGACAAATGGTGAAGATCGATATAGATGGTTTCTTGAAACTTATCCGGAAATCATCAGGGTGGCCCAGATGCAGCATATTGCCAGCTTTTTGGGAATGAAACCAGAAACACTAAGCCGAATAAGAAGAAAAATTATTTCTTGACTTATGTCAAGTCCAATGTTACGGAAGGTTCTCATTTTTGTGTAAACAAACTTTAGCACAAAATGAGAAAATCAGTATCACAAGAAGTGCAATTTGCCGAAGGTAGCGGTGCCATTCATGGGTTTAGTACGGGTATGGTAAGCGTTAAATCAAAATTCAAAACGGCTAAAGGAGGACAACTTCTTTCTAAAATCAATTTTTTACTGGACAAACAATGGACAGCCTTCATGCCTATTTGGGTGTGGGTCATAGATCATCCTGAGGGTGTATTTGTCGTAGATACCGGAGAAAATGCAAAAGTAAACGAGGAGGGATACTTCAAACAGGAAGGAGCAGTATTAAACTATATCAATACCAAGTCATTTCGATTTGATGTAAGGCAGGAAGATGAAGTAGGGCCACAATTAAAAAGGTTGGGCTATCAGCAGAAAGACATCAGAAAAGTGATCCTGACCCATCTGCACCTTGACCATTTTGATGGCTTGAGCTACTTTGACAGTACAGAAATTATTGTGAATAAATTAGAATGGGAGCATCCCAGTTTTGCTTTGCCTAGTCTTTATCCTGAATGGTTTGAACCCCAAACCGTAAAGCTTCAAGAAGCCGAAAAAGCCATATTCACCAAGTATCATAGTCTAACTGAATCAAAAGAGATAGCCCTGGTGCATACGCCCGGCCATACCAAAGGTCATTGCTCCGTACTGCTTAAGACAAATGAAATGGACTACCTGTTTGCCGGTGATGTCACTTACGATCAACACCAGCTAAAGCAGGGAATCAATGCCGGAGGGCACCAAAGTTTTATGCTGTCCAAAAACACTTTCGTCAACATTAAAAGATATGCCCGCAAAAATAAGTTGGTTTACCTGCCCTCTCATGATAAAGATTCTTCCATCAGAATTATGAAGAATGAATACCTGAAAATCTGAGCATCGGTTATGGTGTAGATAAAGGTGTTTTAGAGAGGGCTTTCATACCAATAGTAGATCAGTAAGCAGAATGAGAAAAGCTACCTTATTCTGTTTTTTGATATTTTTTAAGCTAACTTAATGCCATCCATTTAGTAAAAGCATCACTCAACAACCTACTCAAGCGATTTATGAATTTTATAAGCACCTGTCTTTCTAAATTGCATAAAAAATTTAGCCACAAATTTCCCATCGGGATCATTAGCGTGATATGTTCTTTGTTTTGTAACGTTTCCTTAGCACAGGTGCCTCTTGACCTTTCCGCTTATCACAAAAAAAGCGAAACGGCGGTAAAAGCGAACGGAAACTTACTGGACATCACCTGGCCCGCCGGAAATGAAACGATGGGAAAAATCTTGATTGATTTGCAAAAAGGAAAGCCACTCATCCATGCTTTGCAACTGGAAAAGGAAGGGGCGTTTCAGGAAATTGCTTCTGGATTAGATCCCGCATTCACCCTCACCGTCGGCCATCGCGACCTGGAAAAACGCAATGGCTGGGTGATATTTTTTGATAACCCGTCGCATTTAGCCCATCAGACCTACCCTGTTCAGTTTGATAAACAGCATGCCAAAGTAAAATCCGAAGGGGGACATACTACCATCACCGTGGAAGGCGCGAGTGCCGGGCCTTTTAGCGGGGCTATGGCTATTACGGTTTATCAGGGAAGCCCATTGATGAAAGTAGAAGCGCTCCTGACCACTGAGCAGGATTCGCTGGCTATTCTATACGATGCTGGCCTGACCAGCGAACAACCTCCCTGGGAAAAAATCTGGTGGGCCAACTCAGAGGATTACCTGGAAGAACATGATGCTGACGCTCAGGAAAAAGCCCAAACCAAGGCAGTAAAGTACCGTACTATCATCGGGCAAAGTAAGGGTGGGAGCGTAGCGGTTTTTCCTGCGCCCCATCAGTATTTTTATCCCCTGGACAATGCCTATAACCTTCAGCATACTTGGTTTGGTGATGATTACCAACAAATGTTGGAAGGCTATGGCATCGGTATACGGCACGAACTTTTAGGAGACCGGCGATGGGTGCCCTGGTTCAATGCCCCTCCCGCAACGCAGCAACGCCTGAGCTTCTTTTGCCTGCTGAGTACCGAAAAAGATGGTAAAGTGCTGGAAAATGTAAAGACGCTGACCCATGAAGATACTTACAAACCCCTGCCCGGCTATTATACCATGAGCAGTCATTTTCACACCGAACATACCGACGATGTGCTGACCCACAAACCACTACCGGAGATTCCCGGTTTTGTCAAAGCCTTTAAGAATACCGGGGTCAATATTGTCCATTTGGGTGAATTTCATGGCCCGGGCAGTCCCCGGGGGCCGGAAATTAAAAGGTATTCCGAACAAAAAGCGCTGTTTGACGAATGTGCTCGGCTGTCGGAGGCTAATTTTCTCTTGTTGCCCGGTGAAGAACCTAACAATTTTTTTGGTGGCCACTGGATGAATTTCTTTCCTAAGCCGGTGTATTGGGTGATGTCACATGATGAGGGTGAGCCCTTTGTGGAAGATGACCCTCAATACGGAAAAATTTACAGGGTGGGGAATTGCGAAGAAATGCTGAAATTATTGGAAGCCGAAAAAGGACTGGCCTGGACGGCCCATGCCCGTATCAAAGGGTCTACCGGGTTTCCTGATGAATATAAAAATGAAGGTTTCTTCAAATCAGACCGTTTTATGGGCGCAGCCTGGAAGGCGATGCCTGCTGATCTCTCTAGGCCCCGCTTAGGAAAACGGGTGCTGGACGTGATGGATGATATGGCTAACTGGGGCTTAAAAAAACACGTGATTGCCGAAGCCGATCTTTTCAAAATAGAACCTGACTATGAGTTGTATGGCCATCTCAATGTGAATTACCTCCAATTGGACGAACTTCCCGAATTTGAAGAGGGTTGGCAGCCAGTTTTGGATGCGATGGAACAGGGAAAGTTTTTTGTAACCACCGGTGAAATCCTGCTGCCAAGTTTTGACGTGAATGGCAAAAAAGCCGGTGAAACTTTATCATTGGATGCGAAGGGCAAAGCCACAGTAAATGTTGAGATGAACTGGACATTCCCCCTTAGCTTCGCCGAAATCATTTCGGGGGATGGCAATGAAGTCTATCGGGAAACTATTTCATTGAGCGATACGGAAGCATTTGGAAATAAGACTTTCAATTTTAGTACCGATCTGAAAAACAGAAAATGGGTGAGGCTGGAAGTGTGGGATGTAGCCGCCAATGGCGCTTTCACCCAAATGGTCTGGTTGGAATGAATTAATAACCCAAACCTTAAAACAAGTTAAAGTTTTCACCTCTTATTTTTAAGATGGATAAAAATAACAGGGTGAATAGCATTGACCTCATCAGGCTTATATACTCTAAAATATGAAGAAGTAATATTACTCTTCCTTCTCCTGAAAATCACTTTCATTTACCCAACCGTGATCTACTTTTTCTCCGGCCATGTACCGTTCGTAGAAATTTCTGTTTGCGTCATTGGCATAGATGTACTCGTCAAATATATAGCCGTTGCCCATCACGCGGGGGTCTCCCTGCGCCTGTAACTCAGCCAGCATTTGTGTTTTTAAGCCTTCCAGGATAGGCGCGTACTCAGGGCTTAGTGCCAAGTTGCGTACACAATCCGGATCTTCATCAATGCGGTAAAGTTCTTCAGCAGGGCGTTTACCAAAGTTCACTTCCCAGTAATTGCGCATGTCATTATTGTAGCGCATGATCAAAATCTGGGTTTTGGTAGCGCCACCATCGGTATTCAGATAACCGGTTTCAGGATTGCCTGCGGGCCATCGGTCCGGCTCATAATTATGGATGTAAAGTAGGTCTTTGGTAACAATCGCACGGATAGGATAGCCCCAGTCATTAGGACGACCCATATCGTGCCTTTCTTTACCGACGAGCACATGGTCTCTTCCAGCGTTAACCATACCTTCTCTTTCCGACTGAAAAATATCTGTCATAGATTTTCCCTGGATCACCTGCATCTCACTTTGCTCAGTGGAAACCTTGGCCACTTCCATAAAAGTAGGCGCCAGGTCAATAAAGCTTACAAAATCATCAATTTTGCGCCCTGGATTTTTGATGCCCGCCGGCCACATGATGGCCAGGGGAAGATGGTTGGACATTTCGTAAGCATTTCCCTTTACGCGGGGAAAAGGCATGCCATTATCAGCCGTCACCACAATGATGGTATTGTCAAGTTCACCGGCTTCTTCCAGCATATCCAGCATACGCATTAGGTGCTGGTCAAAATATTCAATCTCATAAGCATAATCCAGCATATCGGTGCGCACCGTATCACTATCCGGCCAAAATTCGGGTACCTCATCAATTTGGGTTATCTGTTTGCCCCCTTTATTAATGCCCGCGCCATATTCGTAGGCGCGATGAGGTTCGGTAGAGCCGTACCAGAAGCAAAATGGCAGTGAATCCGGCCGGGCTTCCAGAAAGGATGCAAAATTTTCAGCATAATCATTATTGCTGATGAACTCCGCCGGAGGGGTAGTTTTATGCTCATTAAAGGCCAGTCCGGTAAGTTCACGCTTCTTTCCGTTGCGCTCCCCCGGATCACCCGGCGCCCAGCCTTTGGCGGTATGTCCAGTGAAATAACCATGTTCGCCCAGGCTTTCCATAAAGGTGGTAAACTTGGCTGGGAAATAGGGGACATGGTTGGCAGCTTCTTCCAATTGCCAGGAATTCCGCCCGGTAAGAATGCAGGAACGGGAAGGAGCGCATTTGGCGTTGGGCGTATACGCACGATTGAAAAGTAGCCCTTCGCTGGCGATGCGGTCAAAAGCAGGGGTGCTGACCCAATTCGTCCCGTAAGCACCCATGTGGGGAAACGAGGCATCATCGGCAATAGCAAAAAGAATATTAGGCCGCTGATCGGCTGTCTCCTGCTCAGGCGATTGACAGGCAAGGCAGGATAAAAGTGATAGAAAAAAAATTAAATTCCTCATTATGAAAGATTGCTTAATGTCTTTGAGTTTTGAATATATAAAAATAGAATGAAAAAAGGCTACCAAATGTCTTTGGCATTTTCATCCGCTAATCTGCTCAAAATTTTCTAGTTTTGCGCACTTCAAGTTTTTAAAGCATAGCAGGCACGCATGAGTACATTTCATTTTTATAAATACCAGGGTACGGGAAATGACTTTGTGATGATTGATGATCGCGAAGGCATTTTTCCCCAGCAGGACAAAGCACTTATACAGCGTCTTTGTCACCGGAAATTTGGGGTGGGGGCTGATGGGTTGATTCTTTTACAAGATCATGATGACTACGATTTTGAAATGGTCTATTATAATGCCGACGCTACCCCCAGCATGTGTGGCAATGGCAGCCGCTGCGCCGTACACTTGGCCCATCATCTAGGACTCATTGGAAAGCACTCCCAATTTCTTGCTGAAGACGGTATGCATGATGCGACTATTGAGGACGGCCTCATTCATATCCGGATGGTAGATGTAGCGAGTATTGAAAAACTAGAAGGAGGCTATTTCTTAAACACCGGCACGCGACATTATGTCAGGCCGGTAGAAGATCTGGCAGCTTTTGAGGTGGTTACAGAAGGGAAAAGAATGCGTTATCACGAATCATTTATGCCCCAGGGAACTAACGCAAGCTTTGTGGAAATTAAAGAGGGGGAAATACACATGCGCATTTATGAGAAAGGCGTGGAAGACGAAACTTTATCATCAGGAACAGGGGTAACGGCAGTGGCGCTCGCTTTAAATAAAATGCAAAGTATCCCAAGTCCGATGAAAATCAATACCCAGGGTGGTACATTGCAGGTCTCATTTCATAAGGTGAAAGAAGATTTTTATACAGATGTGTATATGATTGGGCCGGCTGTCATGGTTTTTGAGGGCACTGTTTTTGTGTAAGATGGGTTTTTTTACATATTAGTGTTTTGGTAATTTCCCAACAAAAAAATACTGAACACGCAATAGAGGTTATGCTGATTTTTTATGAGATTAATCCCACAAATCAGCATCGGTTGCACATTTACTTGAATTCAAAAAAAGATATAATTAAGCTAGTATGATTAGTATATTAACGAAAGGCTTAGCCAAGCTATTTGGCAGTAAATCCGAAAAAGATATCAAGGAGGTGATGCCCCTGGTAGAGCAGATCAAAGCCGAATACGAGAAGCTTCAGAAGCTAAGCGATGATGAAATCAGGGATAAAACTACCGAAGTCAGGGCAACGATTGACCGTGAACTGTCCGGCATTGACCAGCAGCTTAAAGAACTCCACGACAAGGTAGATCAAAACCCCAAAATGGATATCAATGAGAAAGAGGCGATTTTTGATCGGATAGATAAGCTGGAAGAAGACCGCAACGAAGAGCTGGAAGTAGTATTGCTCAAAGTGCTTCCCGAGGCCTTTGCTATTATGAGGGAAACCGCCCGCCGTTTCAAAGACAATGGTAAAATGGAAGTGAAAGCCACGCCTTTTGATATACGAATGGCTGCCAAGCACGGACATATCACCATAGAAGGCGAAAAGTCCATTTGGAGCAATCAATGGCTGGCAGCCGGACAAAAAATTACCTGGGACATGGTGCATTACGAAGTGCAACTGATCGGAGGTATTGTTTTGCATCAGGGCAAAATAGCTGAGATGGCCACCGGTGAAGGTAAAACACTGGTTGCTACCCTGCCTGCCTTTCTGAATGCACTGGCCAATCGGGGCGTACACGTAGTGACGGTCAATGACTACCTGGCCAAGCGTGATGCCGAGTGGATGGCACCCCTCTTCCAGTTTCACCAAATGACTGTAGACTGTATTGATAATTACCAGCCCAACTCCGACCAGCGCCGGGATGCTTATACTGCCGATGTAACGTATGGCACCAACAATGAATTTGGCTTTGACTATTTGCGGGATAACATGGCGCGTGACATGCAAGACCTGGTGCAGCGTAAGCACCACTTCGCGATGGTGGATGAGGTAGATTCTGTGCTGGTAGATGAGGCGCGCACCCCGCTGATCATCTCAGGGCCGGTGCCCCGTGGCGACGAGCATGAGTTTTACGAATTAAAGCCCCGTATCTCCCGGCTTTACGAAGCACAGAAGAAGCTAGTGAATGAAATGCTTCAGGATGCTAAGAAAAAAATCAAAGAAGGCAATACCCAGGAGGGTGGGCTTTCCCTTTTTCGGGCGCACCGTGGATTGCCCAAATACAAGCCGTTGATCCGCTTCCTCAGCGAAACAGGGAACAAGCAGATCATGCAGAAAACAGAAAACATTTACCTGCAAGACAACTCCCGCAGCATGCCGGAAGCTGACGCCCCGCTTTATTTCACCATAGAAGAAAAGAACAACAATATTGACCTCACGGAAAAAGGGATTGACCTGATCACCCAGACCGGCGAAGACCCTCAGTTTTTCATCATGCCCGATATCGGTACTTCTATTTCAGACCTGGAGAGAGACGAGGAAATGAGTGATGAAGATAAGGTGAAGCAAAAGGATGAACTGATTAAAGATTATTCGGTCAAATCGCAGCGTATCCATACGGTCAACCAATTATTAAAAGCCTACGCACTCTTTGAAATTGACCAGGAATATATCATTGCCGATAGCAAGGTCAAAATAGTAGATGAGCAAACCGGACGTGTGATGGAAGGCCGTCGCTATTC
>JBBSOG010000005.1:0-38955 GCA_038259985.1 Cytophagales bacterium | reverse complement strand
ATATACTAACGCATGGCCAATCCTATACAATATGAGTTTGATGAGCAGCACCTGAAGCGTTCGGAACCTAATAAATTTCAGCTTGCGGATATTAAGTCCGAAGAGATGATTGTCAACATAGGCCCTCAGCACCCTTCTACGCATGGTGTGTTGAGACTTGAAGTCATCACCAGTGGGGAAGTTATTGTTGATGTAGTACCACATTTGGGCTACCTCCACCGCTGCTTTGAAAAACATGCCGAAAATCTACCTTACAACCAGACGCTCCCTTTTGTAGATCGCATGGATTACCTGGCGTCTATGAATTCCGAACATGCTTTTGCCATGGGCGTGGAACGAATGTTGGGCATCGCAGATCAGCTCCCGCCGAGGGTAGAATATATTCGTGTGCTGGTCGCCGAACTGAATCGCTTGGCTTCTCATTTCGTCGCCATTGGCACCTATGCGATGGATATTGGCGCATATACTCCCTTCCTTTGGCTTATGCGTGACCGTGAGCACATCATGCGCTTACTGGAATGGGTTTGTGGGGCACGTATGTTGTATAATTATATCTGGATAGGGGGACTCTATTATGACCTTCCGCTGGGATTTGAAGAGCGCTGCGGAGAATTTATCCAATACCTAAAGCCAAAGCTCCTTGAGATGGAGCGTCTAGTCATAGAAAATAAAATCTTCGTGGAACGCACTGCCAATGTAGGCATACTTCCTTTAAATGTAGCCATCAATTATGGTATTTCAGGTCCTATGCTCCGTGGCTCTGGACTAAAACTGGACCTGCGAAAGGTAGATGGCTACTCAGTGTATCCTGAACTGGAATTTGATATCCCGGTAGGCGAAGGCGCGATGGGAAGTCTGGGTGACTGCTGGGACCGTACGCATGTGCGGGTGAGAGAATGCTATGAATCCTTGAAAATTGTAGAACAATGCCTACAAAAATTGCAAGGCGAACATGCCCGAAATCAGATGTTTGACCCTCGTGCTTTGGTGCCTAAAAAAATCCGTCCGAAAAAGCGGGATTTTTATGTCAGGGCAGAGAACCCCAGGGGGGAATTAGGTTTTTACTTTCGGGCGGATGGCAAAGGTGATGTGCCTTTCCGTTGCAAAGCGCGGAGCAGTTGTTTTGTGAACTTATCTGTGCTCAAGGAAATCTCTCAAGGCTGTATGATCGCTGACCTCATTGCCATACTAGGTTCCATTGATATTGTTCTAGGTGAAGTTGATAGATAAAATGTCTGCTATGTAGATGCTATTTATTGCAACTGTGTTTATCTTTTGCCCGGCTCAATTTATATTCACCAGCTTACTTATATTTTTGTCATGTAGCATTGGATTGGGTAAGTAGACACTCACTTCTGTGCCCATATGGGGTGTGCTTTTAATGGCGATCTCTCCCCCTAGTTTCTCTACATGGGTTTTCACAATGAACATCCCTAAACCTGAACCCTCAGTATGGTTATGTCCCCGGTAGAACATGTCAAACGCACGCTTCTGAAGGTCTTTGTCCATACCAAGGCCATTATCTTTTACCTTAATTTTGATGCCGTCTTTATATTTTCTAACCGATATTTTTGTTACAGCGTCTTCTATATTTGGCTTTCGATATTTAATGCTATTTTCTATCAAATTTTGTAAGATAGACTGAAAGAGTTTTTCTTCAGTATGAAAATTAAAGTCTTCCATAGCAGTGAGATGAATAAGTACCTTTTCCTTACCGGGAAATGACTGAAGGTCTGCAATAATTTCATTTAATTTCTCGCGTAAAGGGATAGAAGTAAACTCTATATTTTCCTTTTTGGATAAGCCAAGTTCAAGTAAGCCCAAAAGTTTTTCCTCAAGCCTGCGTGCGCTTTTTTTGATAAGCTGCATATAGTTATGAGTAGCCTCGGGATTATCAGATTCCAGTTCTATTAGCTGAAAGAGGCCGTTCATGGATGCCAGCGGGCCTTTGAGGTCGTGAGAAATACGATAAATAAGGGTTTCCAGTTCGGCATTTTTCTTTTTAAGCGCTTCGGTAGCTTTCACAAGTTGCCTGTCATCTTTAGCAATCATAATAAAATGGGTAGTGTCTTTTTCTGAATTAGTAGAAAATGAAATAGAAACAGGCAACTGCTTTTTGCCCTTTACACCGAAGCAAGTGCGACGATTATATACTTGCCTTTGTTCAAGGGTTTCCTGTAGCAAGACTTCCAGGAACTCTAATTGACTTTTGGGGAACAGCTCTGTAATGTGGAAACCGATGAGTTCTTGTGGTTTATAATTGAGAAGCTGGGCGGCCTTTTCATTGAGATAAGTAACAATAAAGTTATGATCAAAAGTGATCACCATATCAGAGATACTTTTGCCTATACATTCATATGTGCTAAAAGGTATATTAGGGGTTTCATGATAAGTATAAACGCTTTCTTCAACCTGATCGTAAATAGTAGCCATATGAACATGTTAAATCCTGAAATTCATTTTCATGTACTAAAGCTAAAGAAAAAATATAAAATATCAATATTCCAATAAATAATATAACTAAATAAACTAACATAACTTAAGTGAAAGTTTGAATCCTGCGTGTAAAATACAAACATTGGAGATAAAAAGTACATCAGAAATTCTTTAAGTTGAGGCATAAAATCAACTGTTAGGCTAATAACAGAGCTTTTATGAAGCTAGAAAGTAACAAAAAGCCAGAAAAATTACATATAGCTTAGCCTAAACAAGTTTGACGACTAAATGGGAAGTGATAATATTGAATTTCTTAGATGAAATTGTGTTAAAACTCAATTTTTTGAGGGAAAAGCATTTGCCAAAAAAGGTTTATGAAAGGAATCAGGACTTTTAAACAATGAGAAAGAAAGCTTGAACAACAATTTTTAGCATCACTTAACGGTCATTTACTGAAATTTTCAGGTAGTTATTACCACCAAATCTGGAGAAAGTTAGGAAGCGCCTCAAAATTTGTAAATGTTGCTAATGTCTTACCAATCTATGATAGATGGCAAATCTATCCTTACGCATCCTATCATCTGTATGCCAATACAATTAATCTGTCCAAAGGATATCATTTTACAGTGAAAAGCTAATATTTTAAAAAGTTATACCGCAGGTTCGTTAAGAAAAAACTTACCTCACGTTGAACAGGGCATTGTATTATTTTTTGTAGTAAGCATCTTCTATGCGTACATATCTTTATTTTATTCAGTTTCCATGCGGTTTCATAAGGGTACAATAACTTATGTATTATATTTTTTTATGTAAGCTTAGTACTTTTCATGTGAAAAAAATCCGCAATAAGCTTGAAAGCAGCCTTTTATCAATTACTCATCATTGCCTCAATCAGTATAGCATCCTATAGCTGTGATAGTGAGAAAAAAGAATTTATTCAACCTTCTCCAACACCAGAGAAGCCTACTGAAATAGCCCCTGATAGTTTTGTAGCCAGATGGACTGCATTTCCCTCAGTTGACCACTACCTGTTGGACATCGCCTTGGATGCAAGTTTTGAACTTAAACCGGGGAATGAGTATCCTATTGCGGTAACAGATAACTTTTACAAAGTTGAAAATCTGAAGCCCTCTACGGTCTATTACTACCGTGTAGGGGCAAAAACCTTATCAGGATCTACTATTGCCTACTCGGCAACGCAAGAAGTATCTACTACTTCATTGGCTAGTCCCGTAGCTTATGATCCGACAGCTCAAAAAATGGATCAGGTAACGGCTGTGTGGTCAGTAGTAAAAGAGGCTGATGGATATCAGTTAGAATTATCCTCAGGGATTAATTTTGAAGTAATCCTCAAAGCCTACACAAAAACGACTAATCTTGATACGTTATTGGTGATTGATCAACTGGAAGCAAAGCAGGGCTACTTTTATAGGATTAGATCAAAAAAAGGGGAATACTATTCCCTACCCTCCAATATAGTATATTTTACTACTACCAATTTGGTGAAACCGGTTTTGCTGGGAGTGCCTGAAGTAAATTATACTTCCATAACATTTCAGTGGGAAAAAAAAACTTATGCTGATGGCTACGAAGTAGAAGTAAGTACTGACCCGCTCTTTGATGCCAGTGCTGTACCGGTAATCAAATTGGAGGATATACGGACTACACAGGCGACAGTAGATGGATTGAACGCAAATACTTATTACTACTATAGGGTAAGGGCAAAGCAGGATTCAGCATTTTCCAGTTATTCGTCCACACTAAAAGTAAAGACACAAGGCCTGGAAGTGCCGGCAATATTAGCTTCAAATAGCGTAAATACCACAGAATTTACCGCTAACTGGACAGCGGTAGACAAAGCCGAAGCTT
The DNA here is from genome assembly GCA_038259985.1 of Cytophagales bacterium. GTDB lineage: Bacteria > Bacteroidota > Bacteroidia > Cytophagales > Cyclobacteriaceae > Catalinimonas. The sequence continues at coordinate 34,650 of JBBSOG010000005.1, read as the reverse complement.
ATGAAATAGATTTGGCCACAGATACAAATTTTAAAAATACCTTGCCTACCTACAGTGGGCTGAACCTTACCACCTTAAATTTTCTTTTTACCAATCTTACACCAAATACTACTTACTATTTGCGGGTACGGGCACAGGGATTTAATGCTTATTCCGATTACTCGGATATATATACAATTATTACTGATCCGCTTTTAGCTCCAGCTAACTTAGCAATCTCAGCAAAAACTCTAAATTCCTTTTCCTTATCATGGAACCTATCTGATGGGGCAGAAAGCTACCTCCTTAGTATCGCTACAGATGATGCGTTTACAGCATATCTTAGTGGCTATGAGCAAAAAGAAATTATCGGTAACGAATGGAACGTAGAAGGTATCAATCCATTACAAAACTATTATATCAGTATAAAAAGTAAACATGGAGCTGTGCTCTCTACAGAAGAAACACTTATTTCTGTAGCAGCTTCATTACCACCTGCCTGTGTGCTAAGCAAAAGAAGCTGGGATGATGGGTGGGTAGAAAGCTATACTTACGATAACAATCAGCTGGCTTTTATTGACGGGGATAGTGCTGGTATCGCCCGCTACCACTGGGATTTATTTTATGAAGGGGACAAACTTGTTAAGGCCGATAAATACAAAGGGGAAGCTTTAAATCTCTTGGTACTCCGGGAAATATGGCTTTTTGGGTACCAAGACACACTGTGGACATCTGTTCACCGTCAGGACGAAAATACCAATACACTGGAATACACGACGCTTTCATATGACGCAAGTGGTAAGGTAATACAAGTGAAAAGATATGCTGATGCAGCAGCGACCATCTTACAAAGTAAGGAAGGCTATACCTACTCAGAAGGAAAAATAGTAGAAGCCAGGGATAACACCAACCAACTTATCAAAAGCTGGAAATACGCGGAACACTATAATCCGGTGTATCGCTTTTCGCCTGCCACCCACTCTATATTACATGATCCGGGTATGTCGTCTACACTGGGTTTTGTAGCCCCCACGGTTACCAGCTTTTATCAGAAGATGGTAAGTGGGAGTTGGAAAAAGCAAGCTTATGTATTTGAGGTCAATAGCATAGGAATGCCTACGAAAGCTATTTCAGGCAGTGCCTTGCCTACCCAAACTTATATTTTTGAAGCATGCGAGTTTTGAGTTCATCCCGACATATAGCCTTAATCAGCCTGTGGTATATAGCCATATGCCTGGGGAGTGAACATGCCTGGGGACAAACCGACAGCATTAGTATGTATCAGCTACAGATAAGTAGGGACCTTCCTCTGGACCAGTCACTTCAGGGGGCAGCGCCTGTGTTTTTCTCTGCCAATCGCCGTTTGGATAGTCTGAAACATGTGGCTCTTCCTATTAATGTGCTTACCAAAGAAAGGTTAGCACAATCCGGCGCGAGCAATATACCTGAAGCTTTGCAGTTATTCCCCGAATTTCTAGTCAAGACTAAAGCGAATGGTTTGTATGAAGTAGCCTACCGAGGCGCAAAAAATAACCTTCGGAGTGCACAGCAGGGCAGTGGGCAGGAAAGTCTAATGCTGATCATCAATGCCATTCCATTCAATGACGCCCTGTCAGGAGAAATATGGTGGGAAGCTATTCCGGTAAGCGTAGAAGATATTGAGAGGATTGAACTAATCCGTTCCCCACAGGGCACTTGGTATGGCTATGGTGGCGGGTTGGGGATCATCAATATCGTAACCAAAAAGAGTAAAAACACCATCGGCACACAGTTAAATGCTAACCTACAGGCCGGACAGTTCCAGTCTTATGATTATCATGGAAGCCTAAATATAGGGGTCAATGAACAACTTTCCCTAAGAGTAGGGGGACATTATCAGGCAAGGCAGCGTTTCCAGGATGACTATTTTGTCCGTTCAGCTTCACGTTATGTCAGCAGTGACTCTTTATTATTCTATCAACCAGAGGCTTTTCAGACGCATTTATACACTGGCTTATCCCTACAATCCAGCGGTTTTGATTTGAACGCTGCTTATCAGTGGAATGACAGTGTGTACCTGAGCGTGGATTTGGGAAACCGAAATTCAAAAGCCCAAAGCATATTTTCTCCCGCTGATGAAATCCTTTCTACCACCAGGGCATCACAAAACCTCTGGGTGAATATTCATTTTTCATCGCCTACATGGAATGCTTATCTATTCCACCGGTCAGGGAATAAGGATTATGCCACAGGATATACGGGTTTGCAATATCAAACCGCCAGAACAGGTGCCAGATTGGAATACAATAAAAAGGTGGGAAGGTATGGTTTACTTTTGGGTACAGAATTTACAAAAGATGATTATTCGCCACAGAATGATGGGCTTGCCAGCATACCACTTCTTGATAGTGTAAAGTCTATCGGGCAATGGTCACAACTTTTGGCTTCTCTGTATTTTCAGCAGACCGCTAACTTTTACGCCGGACGTCTATACCTGGAATCCGGACAACGAATATTCCAAAGCCTCCAAGGGCTGGATTTTCCTTTGGGATATCACTTCGCGCTCAAATGGGTTTTAACAAAAAGCACTTTCCTGCACGCCAGCACCGGACAAACCATTCAAACCACCCAGCAGCTTTTTGAATATGCCTATCAGCGTCAGCCTGTGAAAATCATTAGCTACGAACTGGGCATTCAGCAGCAGTTTTCTGCTTCCGCTGTTGTTAAAGCTTCTGTTTTTAACCAGCAAATTGTTCAGAATAAGCTTAGCGATCAGCGTCAACAGGAAATACCGGAGTGGGGGGCTACACTGGAATCTGGGTACCAGATTAATCGCTGGACCGTCAATGCACATGTCAGCAGGTTCTTTACGGCTGATTTCTCAGATCAACAACAAGCATCCCCGGCCTGGATAGGCACGATAAGTGGAAATTTTTCCACCTTTTTTGACAGAATTAATCTTAATGGCAGTCTGTCGTACTATAGCGAGCATGCCGAGCTGGTATCCGATGGATATTATGAGGTTTCTGCCCAGTGGCTGGTTAATACGAAATGTTCTTATAAAATATGGAAACAGAATGCAGTGTACGTCAACGTCAGGAACTTGACCAATGAACAGACGATAACAGTTCCCTTCGCGGACCGTAATTCTCGCTTAATCATGTTGGGTTTGAACATTGCCCTTTAATCTCATGACAGCGCTGAAAACAGGAACAAGCAATGAGCTGAGCAAAAGCATAAAGAAAATGCTATGCCTTTCTAAGCTGATTTTCCTGTTTTTGGGAATAAGCCAGCTCAGTTTTGCCCAACAGATGGAAGAAGGCCCAGGAAATTTTGAAGCAGGAGCATCAAGTTTTTCTGTCAAAGAAAGCTTAGGAATAGAAAACATGATGCTTTCCGAGCAAATACTCCAAAGTGCAGAACCCGGACAAGAATACCTGTTGCAAGCAAGAAAAGCTTATCTGTCAGGAAGTTATTCAGAAGCACTTCCCTATGCTTTGCAGGCATTATCAAAATTTGAGAAGAGCAATAACGCGGATGCCAAAGAAGCTGCCTTTCAGCTATTGTCCGGTATCTATTATCAAGAAAAAGCATATGATCAGGCTTTATTCTATGACCTACAGCTAGAGAAACTCCTGACCATCTCCCCCACCAAACTTGATCAACTGGCAGCCCTCAGGTTTAGTATAAGTCAGCACTATATAGAAGCAGGAAACTTTGAACAAGCTTCTTTTTATGCAAAAAAAACCTTAGTGGATTATAAGCAACTACAATCCACTTCCCGACTAAAGGAGATATACGAAACTTTGCTTTTTATCGCGCAGCAGCGTGAGCAGTATGAGGATGCACTTGTTTATGCTCAGTGGCTTCAGCAAGCTTATGCGCGTCAGAAAAACTATTCCCAGGAAGTAGTTGCCCTCAATAACCTCGGTTTTATTTACCAGAGGACTGGAGAGAAAAGAAAAGCGTTAGAGAGTTTTAAACAGGCTATCGCGCAGAGTAAGAAGGTAAGCGAAGAATTCCCAGTAGTGTTGCTGATCAACCTGGGGCTGGCCTATAGTAATCTGGGCAATGATAAGCAGGCATTGCAATATTATGAGGAAGTATTGAAAATACAGCGGATAGATGAAAACAGGGTTGGAGAGGCGGAAATCTCCAATTATATCGCTTCGCACTATTACCTGAGCGGACGGCAAAGTAATGCGCTAAAAATTGCACTGGAAGCCAGCCAGATTGCATTAGAGGAGCGTGAGTGGGATATACTGCTAGACAGCTACCGTCTTCTCAGGCTCATTTATCAAAAAGAAAAACGCGACGCCAAGGCACAAGAATACGAAAATAAGTTTTTGGAAATTCAGGCGTACCTTGAGGAGCAATCCCAGACCAAGAAAAAAGAACTTGAGCAGATACAAAAATCAGCGGTAGTACAGGAAGAAAAAATGAGAGCTTTCTGGAATGATAAGGAACAGGACGCCCTGACCCAGGAACGAAAAGAAACCCGCTTAAAACTACAGGAGCAGGAACTTTCCCTATTAAAGAAAGAAACGGAATTAAAGTCCTTAGCTTTGTCTAAGCATGTTTTAGAAGGTAATAATGCTAAACAGGCTTTAGCCATTGCTAACCAGCAGCTTCAGGCTGAGCAACAGGAAAGACAACTGGAAGCGCTCGCGCGTGCAAAAGAAATACAGACGCTGAAAATTAACCGGCAAAAGCTGGAACAGGATAAGCAGCGACAAACTATTGACTTGCTGGAAACTGATCGTCAACTTAAAGAGGGAAGGCTCTTGCAGGAGGCAACATTACGCAAATATGGGTATGGGATTTTGGGCTTATGTGTATCCATTATGGGCGTTATTGCTTTTAGTTCTATTCAGAGAAGCAAGGACAACAAACGGCTTAAGAAACAGAAAAAGGAGATCCTGGAGAAGAATGACTTATTACAACTCAACGAACAGAACCTTACCAAGAATATGCTGCATTTGGAAAAAACCCAGGCGCAGCTTGCCGAACAGAAAGCAAAACTAACACTCTCGCATAACCGCGTACAGGAAAGCATCGCTTACGCCAAGCAAATACAGAAATCTATCTTACCAAGTGAGGAATATATCAAGCAACTGTTTCCGGAAAGCTTTCTGATTTTTATGCCCAAGGATATTGTTTCAGGAGATTTTTACTGGATCTCAGAACATGGGGATTATCAAATATTGATCGTAGCAGACTGTACTGGCCACGGGGTGCCCGGCGCATTGATTACGCTTATTGGGCACAGCCTACTTACTGAAGCCATTCAGGCACATCAAATGGATGACCCCGGCGCAATACTTACATTTTTGCACCAAAAATTACTTGAACGCTTCCGCTATCATGAATCATCTCGTCAGCACGGCATGGATGTTGGAATTTGTGTAATACGTCGGGAAGGGCAGAAGCACAAGCTACATTATGCCGGGGCTAAAAACACCCTTTGGGTGATCAAAGACGGGAAATTTAGTAAGCTCAAAGGTAACCGAATTTCTTTGGGTAGTGCCCGACAAGCCGTCTCTTTTGACACACAGCAAGTTCAATTGGGGGTTGGGGATAAAATTTATTTGAGCTCGGATGGCTTTATTGACCAGCCCGATATGGAAAGGAACAGGTTTGGATCAGCCCAGTTGACCAGTTGCCTGCGGGCATGGGAGCGTTTGCCCATGAATGATCAGAAAAAATATTTGCTGGCGGCCTTTGCTGATCATCAGCAAGGAGCAGAACAAAGAGATGACATAAGTCTAATAGGGGTAAGCTTTTAATAAAAAAGAAAAGATGAATACAACACTTTCGTATGAGCAGCTTTTTATTAAGCAACATGCCGATAGCTTGATATCTTACAAAGGGCCTATCAATCCTGAAGTTATTGCGACCATTATCAACCAATTGAAGGGTAATATATCTACTGTTGATCAACTGACTAAGCGGTTATCAGCTATTTCTATTGAGCTTACCCAAAATATGCAATATTACTCTTCGGAACTTATCAACTTCGGCAAAAGAAAAGAGAGGATAGGCTGGATACAGGTTTTTGAAAAGGAAAATGAAATTGAAATCAATTGTGGAAATGTATTGAGCAAAAAATTAGTAGATCAGTTGATTGAACATTGCTATGCCATTCGCCAACTGGACAAAGAAGGTCTGAGGGTGCTGAAGAGACAAAGGAGAAGAATGCGCCTGTCCGAAGATAAGGAAGGTGCGGGTATCGGGCTTATCCAGGTGAGTATCCTGGCAGGAAATGCCCCGGAAATAGAAGTAATTGATATCAATGAAGAGTTGTCTTGTATCATATTTAAAATTAATATAAAGAAACAATATGGAAGCTAGTTATCCGAAATCCCTTTCTATACAGGGCGAGAAAGGGACATTTTATGTGCCTCATGTTTATTTTGATGCTGAAAGCGGACATTGCACCATGGAAGGGGAATCTTATCTGGAAAACACATGGGGCTTTTTTGGAGGCCTGTTGGAATGGTTAAAAGCATTTTCCCAAACCAAAAAACCTATCATATTTGATTTTAAGCTTGCTTACTTCAACACCAGTTCTTCCAAAGGGATATTACAACTCCTGGAGTTTCTACAGTCATACGAAGAAGATGGTGGTGAAGTGACGATCAACTGGTATTATCCGGCGCATGATGAAGACCTGAAAGAAGAAGCAGAAGATTTTATGATTGACACCAATCTTACCATTCATCTACACGCTGTTTAACCCTGCTTTGTCAGTTTACAATGCATTGTCAACGCTGGGTCACTCGAAGTGTGCTAGACGTGAAACGCACTACAATGACAGCGAAGACGCAAAATAGAGTTAAGAAGTAGAAATCAAGAGCTTTTCAAGCTTTAATTAAGCAACAGCGACCACACCGGGTGCTTTTATTTAACAAACCAAAGGTGCTAAGCCTCAACCTTTTATACCTAATAAATGCCACATTACTTATGCACGACTACTTTAAACCACCGTATCAACTGAAAATAACTGTTCATTCAAGAAGATAAAAAAGATGCAAAGCCAGGAAACTGTAATATATGTGGTAGATGATGATGATATTTTTACGGCTACCATTACTGCTTATTTAAGAAAGAAAGGATATTCCGCCCGGGAATTTTACACTGTAAACGACTGTATTCAGGCATTGAAAGACGAAAAACCTTCGCTCATCATTACAGACTATAACTTTTCGTCTGATGACGATGTCCTTACCGATGGTTTTCAGTTCTATTCATGGGCCAAAAAAGTGTACCAGGACATTCCGTTCATCGTTTTCAGCGGACAGGAAGACGGCGGATTGGTCCTAAAAATGGTCAGGGAAGGCGTCAGGCATTATATTGTGAAAGACAAAGACATGTTTGATGAACTGGAAGATAGCCTGTCTGACATGTTTGGAAACTAAATTGATCCGATCAAGGCTGGACATTCAGGTTTGCCTGAAAAAGAAAATCTGCCCGGGAGGTTAGCAATTTTAACGGTAACTGGTTAAAATTGTGTCGCTCAAATGTATAAATCCCCCCCAAGCTATGCAGCAGTACCATGATCTGATGAAGCACATTCTGGATAACGGTACCAGAAAAGAAGACCGCACCGGTACTGGCACGCTGAGTATTTTTGGCTATCAGGTGCGCTTCAACCTTCAGGAAGGCTTTCCGCTGATCACCACGAAGAAGCTACACCTGCGCTCTATCATTCATGAGTTACTTTGGTTTTTGCAAGGAGATACCAATATCCGCTATCTCAAAGAGCATAACGTGCGGATCTGGGATGAGTGGGCAGATGAAAACGGCAACCTCGGTCCGGTATATGGATATCAGTGGCGTAGCTGGCCTACTCCCGATGGCAGGCACATAGACCAGATCAGCCAGGTGGTGGAGCAAATAAAAAATAAACCTGATTCGCGGCGTATTATTGTTTCGGCATGGAATGTCGCTAACATTGAAAACATGGCGCTTCCGCCCTGCCATACCCTTTTTCAGTTTTATGTGGCTAATGGTAAGCTTTCCTGCCAGCTTTATCAGCGCAGCGCTGACGTTTTTTTAGGAGTTCCCTTCAACATTGCTTCCTACGCCCTCCTCACGATGATGATGGCCCAGGTTTGCGACCTGCAGCCGGGAGACTTTGTGCATACCTTCGGCGATGCCCATTTGTACACTAATCATTTGGAACAAACCCATCTTCAGCTTTCCCGCGAATTGCGTCCTCTGCCAACTATGCACATCAATCCCGAGGTGAAAGACATATTTTCTTTTAAATATGAAGATTTTACATTAGATAATTACAATCCACATCCCCATATCAAAGCGGAAGTAGCCGTATAATCTGAATCTAGAAGTCAGCAGATGCTGTTTTATAAGAAAATGCTTACTCTTAGTAGCAATCTACTATAGTATACCTAGCTTTTCTTACACCTCTGATATATCTCTCCTAAAGGTGTTCTCTTTCCACTTTCAGGGCTTCATGTTTGATACAATTTGTCTAGGGCAGCTTATGCTTCCCTACCACAAAGTTTAACTGTATATCCTAAGGATCATGAAGAAGTTGTATGTATTGGTAGTATTAGCACTAATGTCTGTAAACGCGATGGCCCTGCCTGACTATGGACTGTGGTGCAATGGAAAAGCCTTATTAGAAAATGGAACCACGCTGGAAGGGGAAATAAGCTACGATCTCAAATTTGAGGTTGTAAGGATAAAAATCAACGGAATCACCAACGCCTACTCCGCAGAAAGTATGGCCTATTTTGAACTCTACGATCCCATCAAACAGATTCACCGCAAGTATGTATCAGTGGAGTCTCCTATATACCCGAATTATCACAGGAAAGCTTTTTTTGAAGTGATTTCTCATGGAGAACTAGCCATGCTGCGCAGAAGTGAGTATGTCCGCCGACCCCGCGTAACCGAGGATATGCGCGCACCACATATCTACTTGAATACTGTATGCAAGCATATTTATTATGTACATGAAGAAGAAACAGGGCTTATACCCATTGAAGATTTTAAAGAGGAAATACTGCCCCGTATGGACCGGTATCAAGAAGAAGTAACGGAATATATTGACCGTTGTCATCTCAGGCTGAAAAAAGTACACGAGCAGTTAAGGGTGGTCAATCTTTATAATATGCTATATGCTAACGAAAGTAAGTTGGTGGCTGATGGCCCACAAAGGAGCAAAGAAGTGAGCTATAACTTTCGCTAAACCGGGAAATCATTTTCATTGCGCTGCCATATCAGGTAGTCAGCAGGAAAAAATGAGGATACATCAGTCTTTTGATCAAAAATACCATAGACAGTAGCCCCGCTGCCGCTCATACTTGCATAGGTAGCCCCAGCCTGATAGAGCTTATCTTTGATATCAGCGATAGCCGGATATTTTGAAAATACAGACGGTTCAAAATCGTTATTCACCAGCCCCTTCCATTGAGGAATGGGTTTTTTTTCTAAGATTTCCCTCAAAGGCTGTTCAGGCTCTTGGGGCGTGACTCCAGCATAGGCTTCGGCGGTAGCTACATGAAGGGGTGGCGTTACCAGCACCATGTGTTTTTCTTCTAAAGAAATGGCTATTTCCTCAAATTCATTCCCCGTTCCATAGGCCATTATCGGCTTATTTTGAATAAAAAACGGACAATCGCTGCCCAGTTGGGATGCATATTCTTCCAGTAAAAAATCATCCAGAAAGAGGTCAAACATCCGGTTCAGACATTTCAGGGTAAAAGAGGCATCGGCAGAACCACCTCCTAAGCCTGCACCGATAGGAATAACTTTATGCAAATGAATTTGCACCGGGGGCAGGTTAAAATCTTTTTGCAGCAAGCGATAAGCTTTGACACAAAGATTATCTTTTTCATCTCCCGGTATAGGCAATCCACTGCTGCTAAAACTCAGCTTTTTGCCTTCAATGATTTCCAGTATATCGGTATAAGGCACCGGGACAAAGCAGGAAGCAATGTCATGAAAACCATCAGGGCGCTTGCGCAAGATATTAAGCCCCAGATTGATTTTAGCGTTGGGAAATACAACCACTTTTTAATGATTAATGAAAAATGATTGATGACTAATGATGGGTGAATAATGATGAATAGAGATTCTGTTCATCATTATTCATCAATCACTCATCATTACTTCGTGAGGTCAGCCATGAGTTCTTCGGTAATGCCTGAAGAAGAAAAACCACCGTCATGCATCAGGTTTTGCATAGTGACCATGCGGGTCAAGTCGGAGAACATCGTCACAATATAATTGGCACAATCCTCACCGGTAGCATTGCCCAGCGGCGACATTTTGTTCGCGTAATCAAAGAACACATCAAACCCTGAAATACCCGTGCCTGCCGTGGTCTTGGTGGGTGATTGAGAAATGGTGTTGACCCTTACATTTTTAGCTTTGCCAAAACGATAACCGTAGCTACGAGCGATAGATTCTAACATGGCTTTGGCTTGAGCCATATCAGAATAATCAGGGAAATTACGCTGTGCAGCAATATAAGTGAGTGCCAGTATAGAACCCCACTCATTCATCACCTCCATTTTCTCAGCGGTTTGCATCACTTTATGAAAGGAAAGCGCGGAGATATCCAATGTCTTCTGAAACCAGTCATAATTTAGGTCGCCATAATCCCGGCCTTTGCGGACGTTGGGACTCATCCCAATAGAGTGCAGCACAAAATCCAGTTTTCCCCCCAGGGTATCCATAGATTCCTCATACAGTTTCTCCAGATCCTCTACTGAAGTGGCATCGGCCGGAATAACTTTAGCTTCACACTGCTCAGCCAGATCATTGATTTTGCCCATGCGCAAGGCAATAGGGGCATTAGTAAGCGTAAATGATGCGCCCTCTTCATGGGCTTTTAGGGCTACTTTCCAGGCAATTGAATTTTCGTCCAGCGCACCGAAGATGATGCCTTTTTTTCCCGCTAATAAGTTGTAAGCCATATTGGTTAATTGTAGTGAAAATTAGTTTGTCTCTGTGGTATCGGAGCAAAGGTAATAACAATTTGGGAATTAGCTCAAAAGGGTGAATAACAGTCGTGCACTAATCTTCCTGCATTTTGTTCAATTTCCAACAAGATCCCTTGTGGAAGACATACCGAAAATATACTTTACAAGGTATTTATTCTACAGCCCGCACTTCTACTTCCACTGCTTTTGTCCTTTGATAAACGCTCAAACTGTCCTGGCTTTTAGCGAAAAGTAGGTGCCAGTATTGATTAATCTGTATGGGCAGAATACTGCGTACATCGCCCCGAACATTGATTCCTGTTTCCGCGGGGTTCATCGTCTTGAATGAATTGCCACCTTGGTTAAAAAGTACCAATCCATAGTTGGCATCGTACCGGCCGGTGCTGACCCGGCTTAGGGATTGGTTGCCTCCTAAGATCAGTTCAGGATAGGAGTCATTATCTATTGGCAGGGAAGCAATGGCGTATATCGGAGAAAACTGAGCTTCTACCGGTAAAGAAATGACTTGAAATGTTCCACCCTCATTTTTCAAATAAACAGACTCTAGCATTCGAGCATACAAAGTGTCAGCACCACTTAGCTGCTCTTGATTAAAATAATCTTTGGGAGCAGTTTGCGAAAAAGTCTGGTAGTCATAAAACTTCTTTTTCAATGAAATGATCTGCCCCAGCAGTTCATCTTTGCTGTAAGCAAATACTTCTTCGCCTTGCAGATAATGCGTGAAGATGGGATCAATAGACCCGTTGCCATCAAAATCCTTATAAATAAGTCGGGCAGGCTGGTCTTTACTCACATGATAGAGATTGTTTTTACCAAAATTACCTACCACAAAATCTGTATCGCCATCTCCATCAAAATCCCCAGCATAAAGAGCATTCCACCAGCCATCAGATTGGGCTAAGGATGGTAAATTTGCCTTCTTCAAAGCTTTGCCGTTTTCATTGTAATATATGGTAATGGGCATCCATTCACCCACCACGATAAGGTCGGCAAAGCCATCGTCGTTCAAATCCCCAAAATAGGCGTCGCTGATCATGCCGCCTTCCACCAAGTCCGGACTGAATACCCTGGTGATGTCGGTAAACTTGCCGGAGCCATTATTCTCTAAAATATAGCTGTGGGGAGAAAGCGGATACCTGCCGGGAACAAGCCGACCGCCTACAAATATATCCAAGTCACCGTCATTTTCCAGGTCGGCTACCGCTATGGAAGAGCCGCTACTCAGCATCTCAGACAGTGCACCTTCCGCAATCTTGAAATTCCCATTTCCATCGTTCAGGTACAGGCGGTCTTGCAAATCAGCATCCACTTCGCTGAAATCACTGCCGCCGCTTACTACGTAGAGATCAAGGTCACCATCCTGATCAGCGTCAAAAAACAAAGCATCAGCATCCTCGGATAGTGAGTCTGCTTCTAAAGCAGGGGAAGACATTCGGGTAAATGTGCCGTTGGGCAGTTGACGATAAAGTTGCCCGAGCTGCCCTTTACTTCCCCCCAAGTAGATATCTTCCCGTCCATCTCCATTGATGTCGCCGGAAGCGATTTTCGGGCTTAGGTTAGAAATGCCGTAGGGAAGCATTTTGTCCCGCTTGAAGTCCAAAAAGTCACTTTTTTGTTGTACAAAGTCAATATGAAGGTTGTTCTTTACAGCTTTAAATAAGGTATTTGAATGGGCTGTGTTTGATGTCTCTGAGGTAGGTTGGGCATCCGTATAGTTGATTTTTAGCGTTTGGTCAGCACGGATATTTTTCAGCAATTGCTGTTTTCCGTCTGGCCATACCACTTTGAGGCTGTCTGCTGTGCTTGATTTTCCCATCCCAAAAATAAGCGCATAGTCCACGGAGGATTGAAAGCCCCGTACGGGAATCATTTCCTGATACTGGGTTTTCCCCTGGGCATAAGTATATACTTTAGAACCAACGCCAAAGCGATTTTTATCGGCACCTTCCAGCTTTATTTTTAAGTAATGGTGTTCCGTCCGGCTTTCACTGTTATTCCGGTAGATAAATGCCTCTTCATTGACATTGTTGACTACCAAATCCAGATCGCCATCGTTGTCCAGGTCGGCATAGGCAGCACCATTGGACTGTGATTGTCCTCCCAAACCCCAGGCACTTGACTGATTTTTAAAACTCAGGTCACCCTGGTTTTGATACATATAATTCTCTGCGTCAATGGCGGGCATGTTTTCCACCAGGCCCATCATTTCTACGTCCAGGTTTTCCCGCTGGCTTTTGACTTGTTCGTTCACAACATAGTTCATAAAATCCATGTCCAGGTAGTTACGGGCGTAGCCATTGGTGATAAAAAGGTCTTTCCACCCATCCAGGTCATAATCAGCGATGAGCGGTGCCCAACTCCAGTCGGTACTGGAAATCCCGGACAGTTGTCCAATTTCGCTGAATGACTGGTTGCCGTTATTTAACTGAAGCATGTTGCGCATGGTCTGGTAATGAAACCCACTACGGATAAGCTGGCCATATTTATCATAATTTTCCGGCCCAAGAGACATTTTAACGCGCTCATTGCTTTCAGGCAACATATCCAGCGTAACGATGTCGGGTAGCGCATCATTGTTGATGTCTGCCGCATCAGTGCCCATAGAAAAGAGAGAGGTGTGATTGATGTATTTTCTTAAAGATTCTGCAAAAGTACCGTTCTTTTGATTGATGTAGAGATAATCTTCTTCATTGTAATCATTGGTGACATAAATGTCCAACCAGCCATCCTGGTTCACATCCGTCACGCTTACGCCTAGTCCGAAACCTAGCACATTCTGAATGATGCCTGCTTCTTCACTGATGTCTGCGAACTTATTGTTGTCATTTCTATACAGTTTGTCAGCTAAAAAATTGTTTTTTCGGTCTTTATATTGGGCGGATACATTGCTGAAACCTGCGTATTCTTGTACAGAATGATTGAGCACAAAAGCATCCAGGTCGCCATCGCGGTCATAATCAAAGAAAGAAGTCTGAGTGGTATAGCCCTGATCAGCCAGACCATATTGCTCTCCCATTTCGCTAAAGGAGATTTTTCCATCTTCCGAAGCACCATTATTGATGAAGAGTAAGTTTTTCCGTTTGTTGGGATCACTGGCTGCCGAACGACAGACATAAATATCCAGCCAGCCATCGCCATTGACATCGGCCATGCTGGTGCCAGTGTTCCACAGTCCGGCAGCGCCTACCCCGGCTTGTTCGGTGATATCCTCAAATTCCCACGGGGCAGACCCGGATTGGACGTTCCCTCTGTTGCCTTTGTTAAGATAAAGCTTGCTGGCTACCAGATTGCCGGTAAAATAAATATCCGGCAGGCTATCATTATTGATGTCGCCTATGGCCACGCCACCGCCATTGTAGAAGTAACCATACTTCATGACGTTAAATTCTTCCGTTTCCCGCAAGACATTTTTGAATTTAATACCGGTGTCAGCAGAAGACATTTTGGTAAAGAGCGTATCAGCCTGCTCAGTATGATTACAGGCGGTGAAGGTGCCAAAAAGTATGGAGAACTGCCATATTTTTAAAATCTGGCATATCTTAAGTGTTTTGATAGGTAGTTTCTTCATAGCCAATGATAAAGATAAAAAAAAGTGCCAGGGGTGCTGGCACTTTATTAATAGACTTCGGAAATTTATAACCCTAACGACAAGAAACTTGAGTTCTTAAAACTTCCGAAGTCTCTATATCTGCTACTTGGCATCCCACCAGAGTTTGGTAGTACCATTATCAGGCCCACCTAACAGGTTTTTTGCCGCTGCATTGACTGCGTCAGCATTGGTGGTGAATTCACCATCCACAAAAGGAACCCTTCTCGGCACAGTGCTCACTGGAATACCTGGATTATCAGTATTCAGGCGATCATAAGTGGTTGGATAGCCGGTCCTTCTTTTTTCTGCCCAGGCTTCCTGTGAATTAGGATAGATAGCAATCCATTTTTGCGTAATGATCTGCTCAAGTTGTTTCTCCTTGACCCCTGCGGCATCATACGCCACCGGTACTTGAGAAGGAGCGGGAACCGTACCATCAAAAGAAGCAGGGGTGTTTGGGCTCGCAACATAAGGATTACCTGCCAAGGTACTACCATCCAAGCCGTACTGCTCATGAGAAATGGCAATGCCCTCCTCATAGAAGCTTTGCGCAGTTCCTCCTCCCATGTTCCAGCCTTCCAGGGCACCTTCAGCTCTTAGGAAATATGACTCAGCGGCGTTCATTGCGATATAATTGGGGCCTGCACCGCCTGCTACAGTATAAGCAGGGGCCATATCAGATGCCAGGGCATTAAAATTATTTGCCTGCTTGTCCACTTTAGACTGACCATTTCTCATGCCTTCATAAGGAAATGAGATACCGGCGGGATCATCAGAAGGATCTGGCTCAGCAGCCGGTGCTGCATAGTATTGTATGCGAGAATCTTCATAGCCTTTAAGTATACTTTCCATATCGGCGCTCATGCGAAACTCTCCCCACTGAGTAATGGTGTTGTAAGGGTTTCTGAAGTCAGCACTTGTTTCTATGACGGCATTGTCACTGTTAGCTTCAATAAATTCACCTAATGTTGTGGCTTTTTCTGCCTCAGTTTTGCTTAGGGCAGCATCCACATACTTCACCCTCATGGCTAGACGGAGACGCAATGTGTTAGCAAATTTGATCCACTGGTCTACATTTCCACCATATACCAAATCGTTTACTCCCAGAAAAGAAGTGCCACCGGCATTGCTTTGTAATACCGGAATGGCCTCATCTAAAGTGGTAAAGAAATCTTTATAAATGGCATCCTGTGCGTCGTAAGGTACCGATCTTTCCCGGTTGCCAAACTCAGAGTAAGGGATCGGGCCCCAATAATCGGTGATCCTATGGTAAGACCATACCCGCCATACTTTCATCATAGCATTTTCCAGGGGAAAATCATTTTCCGCGGCGAAATCCTCTGCATACTTAATTTGAGGAGCGGCATTAGCATAAAAATAATTAAATGCTCCATTGAGCCATCCACCTACCAGAATGAATTTGTCAGAGTCAAAATTGGGGGCGGTAGTTGCGAAATACCCTCCATAAATGTCAGAGAAAAGCGACTGCGTCAATTGGAATGCGCCCCTGGCAGGATCACCCAGGTAAGTAGGTGTATACATAGCTGCCCTTACTACGGCGCCATACTCACTTTGCGTGAGGTTATCTACGGTCAGATTTTTAGGATCTGTATTCATCTCCGTAAAATCGTCGGTGCAGCTGTTGACCAAAAATAGGGCCGATAAAGCTGCGATATATAATAGGCTACGATTCATTTTCATCTTTTTTTACAATTAAAATCCAAGGTTTAACGACACACCAAAGCTCCGGGTAGTGGGCGGGGCAAAAGAGTTTAAGCCTTCTGCGTTATTGTCCACTGACTGAACGGCTTCCGGGTCAAAATATTCCGTTTTGTTGCTGAAAAAGAACAAATTTCTTCCTACTAAAGAGAGGCTAGCGCTTCTAAAAGGAAGACTGGAAAGCGTACTTGCCGGTACATTATAGCTAAAAGAGAGCTCTCTCAGGCGTATGTTAGAAGCATCCCTGATAAAGGCTTCACCAACTGGTGTATTTCTACCCCCTAACCTATTCCACAAGGCTTCAGAACTTATCTGAATATTGTTGGGCGTCTCGGTAGGATTTCCATCTACATCTACCAGTACAGCGCTTTCTCCTGCAAATACGTTTTCTCCAAACACCAAGCTTCCATCCCTGCCCTGGGTTGTATAATCCAGTAAGCCACTACCGGCCATAATAGCCTCAGTGAATACGGTCACCTGTCCACCCTGGCGCATATCCACCAAAGCCCTTAGGGAGAAGTTCTTGTATTTAAATGTATTGTTGATCCCCATCAACCAGTCGGGTTGAAAATTGGCTACCGGAACTGTTTTACCAGACGTGATTACCGGTAAGCCCTGGGCATCAATGAGTACACGTCCCGCATCATCTCTTTGAAATCCGCGTGAATACTGGTTGCCAAAAGCTTCGCCCTCTTCAATTCTGTACTCATTCAAGAATCCACTTCCCTGAATCAATACATCTACATCATCGGTAATTTCAACTACCTCGCTGACATTTTTAGCAAAGTTAGCCGTCAAGTCCCACGAAAAGTTAGGGGTAGTGACTGGGGTGACACCCAACACCACTTCTACACCTTGGTTTTGGATATCGGCACCATTGAGGAATACACTGGATACGCCTGAGGCTACCGGTACGTTGGTCGCAAATAATTGGTCAAAGGTATTGGACTTGTAATAGGTAAAGTCTAAGCGAATGTTATCATCCAGAAACCTGGCATCAAAACCAGCTTCCCAAGTAGTGGTGGTTTCCGGCTTCAAATCAGCTAACGGTAAAACAGGGCTTAAAGAAATGGTTCCGGCATTCACTGCTGCCTGCCTTGAAAGTCGGTAAGGACCAGTATCGTTACCTACCTGAGCCCAGGAGCCTCTTAGCTTGAAAAAGCTGATGGCCGTAGGAAGGGTTACTAAGTCACTGATGACCGCAGTCAAACCCACAGAGGGATAGCTGTACGAACGATTGGCTTCCGGCAAAGTAGAACTCCAGTCATTTCTGAAAGACCCGCTTAAAAAAATAGCATTGTAGAAGCCAAGCTCTCCAAATGCATAGACTGATTGCTGTTCTTTCTCAGCATAACCTTCACCTGGACGAGGCTGTAAAGTGTTACCCAAAGCAAATAAATTTTCCACGTTAAAATTAGCTCCGGAGCCTCCTACACTCTCAGCTTTGGCCATTCTCAAGTTGGCACCAGCATTCAACCCTAGTGAAATATTCTCAGTAAGGTCTTTTTGGTAACTTAGCAATACGTCAGAGTTCCATTCAAGTCCGTAACCAAAGGTTTTGGAATAAGAACCTCCATCAGCGGTAATATAAGTATCTACATAGCGTAAAAACTCCTCATAGTTGCTATTACGGTCAATCCCGGATCTACCTAATATGAATAGATCATCAGTAATCTGATATTTAAGGGAAACTAGCCCTAACATCCTTTCACTGACACGAGGCTGTTTTACATTATTTACAGTCCAGTAAGGATTACCCGCTTCGTTAGATCTGGCCACATAGAAATGCTGTCTTAGCTGACCGGCATCGTTGACGAACTGGTAATGCTCCAGGTCCTCTGTACGTATGTTTCTCGGCAATATGTAGGCATAACGCATAGGGTTGTCAAAGTTCTCCCCACTAAATAAGACATCAGAGTAATTACTACGGATGTAGGTAACCTTAGCATCAAGGGTTAACTTCTCGTGCAACTTTGTTGTGTTTCTAAGGCTCAGGTAATGTCTGTTCAGGTCGTTCTGGGGAACAATCCCTTTTCCATCAGAATTGGTATAGTTGAAATTAGTGTTGGAGTTTTCATTTTTGAAGTTTACCCCTACACTGGCAGCGATGGTGTGTCCGGGCTGAAAGAAATCCCTGACGTTATCAGGTTGTCCCTCAAGCGCGTACGTACCGCCTACAGTGGCTAGATAGTTAGGGTCGTTAGACCAATGTTCTACCATCTGTCCGGTCATTCTAGGTCCCCATGAAGTGACGGCCGCCTTAGAATAATTACCTGCCGAGCCCTGAGCATACTCATTTTGGTACTTAGTCAGCAGAATAGGACTATTGACTTGATAATTAAAACCCAGCGTGGCGGTTACACCATCCGGAGCATTTTCACCCGACTTGGTTGTCACAATGATGGCCCCGTTATTGGCCCGGCTTCCGTATAGTGCAGCGGCATTACCGCCTTTCAGTACGGAGATACTAGCAATGTCATTGGGAGAAATATCAGAAATATCTCCACCTACGGGTACACCGTCAATCACGTAAAGTGGCTGGCTACCATTACTTTGCAGTGAGCGGTTACCCCGCAGAACTACTTTGGTAGGTGCACCCACGCCCGCGCCGGTGGTGGTGATGGCAATACCGGCTACCTTGCCACTCAAAGCTTCGGTGATATTCAATGGCCGGGTTTCTTCAATACCCTGGCTAGATACTTCCTGGGTACTGTAGGTAAGGGTGCGCTTCTCTTTGGTAATACCCAGGGCAGTAACGACTACTTCGCCTAATTGCTGTAGGTCAGGCAAAAGTACTACGTTTACAGTAGAGCGCCCTTCCACGACTACAGTTTCAGATTCAAAACCTACTGAAGTGAAGACCAGCACAGGGTTATCACCTGATATTGAAACATTGTAGTTTCCTTCAATGTCAGTGACGGTTCCGATGGTAGTTCCTTGAACAAGTACGTTGACGCCGGGTAAAGTAGAGTCATCTTCACCGGAAGTCACGGTGCCGCTTACTGTGCGGGTTTGCGCTTGGGTTTCAAACGCCGACAGCAGCAGCAAAAGGCAGATAAATGATAGTAAGCATTTTCTCATTAGATAGTGAAGTTTAATTAAGCATATGAATTTGTAAAAAAAAGAAAGATTTGTATTTAAGGATAATGGTTAAAATAAAAAGAATGCTATTAGGTAATCATTGAAAATTAAATTCTAATATTTTGATTAAATCCAGTTTTTAATTTTTTCACGAATGGGTGCGAAGATATAAAAGATTGAAATAAGATTAATATTCGGGTTAAATAATTATAAACTCTTTATAATCGATTGGCAATTCCTGCAAAAACTAATATTGAACTGTATATTAAAGGTCTTTTTTAGGAAATCCATTGATAAGAATTATAGATTCAACAATGCATCAAAACTAATCCCACCAAGTATGTTTATATTAACTCTTCCGAATATGATTTGGATAATAATTATTCTTTAAAATCCAGTTCCTTTGTATAGGTTCTATGAACCCCATCTAACAACGAACACGTTGTTTGTTCAGACTAAAGATGACCCTATCATTGCGTGCTTAATTGAGCGAAACTCATGAACAAAAGCTGTTTATTGCTTTTATGCACCTTAAATGTAAGAAAAAAAATAATGGTCGCTATTTTTTTTCTGTTTAATTTAGTTAGCCTAATATTAATCAGGCAGGAATATTAAGTGGTAAAGTAATTCTCCAGATTTTACCGATAAATTCCATCACATAGATCTGATTGCCTACCATAAGCACATCTGTGGGATTAGTAAAATGGTCTGCTATCCGGTAACAGTGTACAATATAGTTATCAGTTTTAGGCTGGTATTCCAGTTCCATCCGCAGCAGGTCAGCACCCAGGGGCGATAGTCGACGCATCAGCGGGGAATTTTCACCAAAAGTATTGCTCAGCATAAAAGCATTCCCCCGAAAAGGGGCAACAAGTATACTATCCTGATCAAAAGATAAGCCAAGGGGCGAACGGTGCCCGGTAAAGGTGCCCACCGGCTGCCCAGTATCATCCCCGTCTACTACTTCTCCGCTTTCCCTGTCCCGATAAAAATTAGCGTCAGGGCCATAATTCATCACCGGAGCTGTAAATACTACATCTTTGGGTTTTGGAGGGAAGTCAGGATCATTCGCAAAGAACTTCTGCGTATAGGCATGTGCCTCCGGATTGACAAAGGGGTCTTTTTCTGGATCAGGCTCCCAATCCGGGTATTGCTGTGGGTTATCGGTATTGCCCATTACCCACGGATAGCCATAGTGATGACCTTCCCTTATCCAAAACATATCTTCCGAATGGTCATAGTCAGAGGAATTGGATACCGCGAACAAATGTCCGGCAGGAGAAAATTCCAGGTCATAAGCGTTTCTTACCCCATCGGCATACAAATAGCCGTTCTGTGTCAGAAAAGTAGCGTCATCTTTGAGTAGAATATCTTTTCCATCAGCAGGCAGGCGGAAAATGCAAGCTGTCAAATTAGATTCCCTGAGACCGGGAAACAAGCCATTGTTATCCTGCACTTCTCCATGATCGGTGCGCGCGCCACTATTGACGTAAATATACTTTTTATCAGGACTGGCGGTAATGCCATTAAACTCATGACTATATACGGTCTTAGGTTTTCCGTAAGTTTCGGTGATGGCCAGGGTATCCCATGCTGATGGCCCCCGAGCATGTAGCTTTCCCCGCATGACAATTCCTTTGGTGGCTTTATTGTCCATATAATACTTATTGCCTACCAAATAAATGCTGCTATCCTGAATGTACATGCCCTGCACGGATTCTATACCGTGGTCTTCTGCCGAATATATTTGCTCATCATACAGTGAATCCTGGTTTAGGTGTATTCTGTAGATATCACCTCTTTTGGTATTGTAGAAAAAATCACCGGAGGCGGCATCCATTCGGAGGCGGATGCTTCCCCTTTCTACCGTCATAAAAGGTTCAATGGAAACCTCTGGGACTAAAGCCTGTGGTGCGTCCGGGTCAGCTATGTTTTGTTGCTCCCGGGTATCAGTTTCATGGTTCTCGCAGGCGGTGAGCAGTACTAAAATGAATATTACAACTAAATTATTACGCATAAAGAAACGATTTGAACCCTTAAAGATAATTACTTATTTCACAATCCAGTAAGGTCTGGATATTCCATTGAGGTCATAGACGGTTTCGCCTGCCCGGATGGTAAGTTCGCATTGTAGCTTTTGGGTACCATCCATTCTGTAGCCTTCGGAATCAATGAATCCGAATTTACCTTCTTGCAGGCTGAACAGGGCAATATCTGCCACAGCCCCTTCACTCAGATGTCCAAGTTCTTCTCTCTGGATCACCTGGGCAGGCTTCCAGGTAGAGGCTGCAATCACTTCTTTCAGCGGCATGTCCATGTTCAGAAATTTGGACATCACATTAAGCTGGTCTTTCATCCCGGCGTTCATACTTCCGGTATGTATGTCTGTGCTGATGGTGTTAGGACGAAAGCCTTCTTTCATGGCAGGCACTGCCTGGCGGAAAAGGAAGCTTCCCCCGCCGTGTCCTACGTCAAAGATGACCCCCTTCTTCTGGGCTTCATATACATCAGGCCTTACCTTGCCCCTTTCGTTGACAATGGGTATTCTGCCCGGCACATGCCCAAACGTATGGGTAAAGATATCTCCGGGACGCAGCTTTACCAGGAGCAGGGTATCCAAAGGAAGTGGGGGAATAGTCCCCCCAAAGTCTATCATCACCGGAACATTAGCCATCTCCCCGGCTATGATGGCCTGTTCTACCGGCTTCCACTCCGGGCCGGCATAATGGGCTACTTTTACGCCTACGATTTCGGGATGTTTCTGAGCAATAATGCCGGTCATCCTTCCGTCCATATCATTGAGGTCTTGTTCGTAGGCCACGCCTCTCATGCCCGAGCCTACAATATTGAGAAAAGACAATACTCTGGTTTTAGAATTATCAATGGTCTGGGTTCTGAAGGTCATAAAATTGCGCCAGCCGGCCCCACCCACATCCACAACGGTAGTCACGCCAACCCTGAAAGTAAATCCATCCGGGGGAAGAGCGGTGAAGCTGTTGCTCAGGTAAGCATCCGGTTCTGTTCCGTGAAAGTTATGGGAGTGGATATCAATCAGGCCGGGAGTGACATACAAGCCGCTGGCATCTACCACTTCTTCCGCCTGGCTTTCCGAGATATTCTTGGCCACCCGGGCGATGCTATCCCCATTGATGGCAATGTCCATCACGGCATCTATGTTGTTTTTAGGATCTATGATATGGCCACCTTTTATAAGGAGAGTGTATTGCTGTGCTTGGCTTCGATAGCTCAGTAGAAAAAAAAACGTCAGAAGGAAAAGTATAGGTATTTTGATTCGCATCGTTTAGGGTTGTGTAGGTGGTAGGTAGAAAAGGTGGTTAAAAGCCAGCAACGGAAGACCGGAAACCGTAAAATCAGGTCTTCGGCTTCCCGTTTCCGGTTTCCAAAAGATCTAGGTGCTTGCTTCGGAAAATGCTTGATGCAGCCGGCTGGCTACGATCTTCTCCTGTCCGGAACGCATCATCCAGGTGGTAATACTGATGGAGTTATCCCCGCCCCCAGCCACTTCAATAGAAGGATGACCGCTCCTCAATACTTCTTTAAGTTCGTTGCCCGAAATCTTGACTTTTTTGGTATCCCAGGAGATATCCAGCGTAGGCACATGATTGGCAATGGGCGGTACGTGAATGTCAGTGGTTACCCCTTTTACCGGTTTTACTGCCTCAGCGATATGGGCGATCTGGTCTTCCCAAAGTTTCCATTCTTTGTCACGATTTCCGTTGAGGAAAGCTTCCAGGGCGGCCCACATGCCGAGCACTTCTTCTTTGTTCACCTTCATTCCCCTACCGACGGTGTCTCCCCGGGGCGGGGCACTTAGCCGGGCAGCGGCAATCAAGTCCTTTTTGCCCAGCAGCAGCCCGGCGCTTTGTGGGCCTCTCAAGCCTTTTCCTCCTGAGAAACACACCAGGTCATAGCCCATCTGGGTATATTTCCACAGGTTTTCTGCCGGGGGCACATCGGCTGCACAATCGTTCATGCAGGGAATTTTATGTTTTTTGCCTACTGCCAGCCACTCTTCTACATCAATGTTGCCACTAGGCCCGTAAGTATTGATGAACAGGAGCATCGCCGTGTTTTTGTTGATGGCCTTTTCCAATTCTGCGATAGTCTCTACTACTATCACTTTCACTCCGCAATTACGCACCGCGTGGGCATACCCAATGTTATGGGCTTTCTGGATGATGACTTCTGTCTTCATGCCGGTATCTTCCAGATGGGGGACTTGGGCAACTTTCTCCGAATCCATACCGGTGAGTACACCAGCCGTTCCAAAGGTCATGGCGGAAAAGGCCCCGGAAGTGACCATTGCCGATTCACACTTCACCATCCTGGAAATGCTTTCCCCTACCTTGTCCTGTAGTTCATCCAGCATGACATAGTGTTCGGAGGCATAATTATAGGCATCTTTCATCTCCTCGCGCAGCAGAGAGCCGGTCATGGCGGTATAGGTTCCGGCAGCGTTGATGAAAGTACGGACTCCCAGTTCTGCGAAATAATCCCGGTATAGTGGACTTAGCGGGGAAGCAAGGGCAGCGTTCATGGGTGCGCTACCTCCCAGTAACCCGCCTACAAAAGGCAGGGTGGATAAGCGTTTGATGAGTTGTCTTCGGTTGAGCATAGGTTTTAAGGGTTGGGATTTTTGGGGGTTGGAGATTAGGGATTCGGAGTTAGGATTTTGAGCGTTTCCAAAACCCAACCCCCAATCCCTATGGCCTAAACCGCAGCGATGCAGTCAATTTCCACCAGGGAATCGCCGGGTACACCGCCGTAGGTAGCCACAGTGGTACGTACTGGCGGGTTTTTGCCAAAACGGCCCTGATACACTTCATTCATGCCTTTATAATCATTTAGGTCAGCCAGATATACATTTACCTTCACTACTTTATCCATAGAAGAACCAGCCTTCTTGAGTTCCTTTTCCAGTTCATTAAGCACATGGTCAGTATGGGCAGCGATATCACCTTCAAAATGAGCGCCCTTGCCCGCTACAAATACAAACCCGCCATGTTTAACTGATCCTGAAAACAAAGGCACTTCCTGGCCGGGTTCTATATGAGGGCTAAAGGTTTCTTTTTCTAAGGTGTTAGTTTCGGATGCTTTAGCTTGTGAGGCTATGCCTATGCCTGCTACACCAGCTACTGAAGCCATTAATTTCTTTAAAATAGATCTGCGTTGGGTTTTCATACTGCAATTTGTTAATTATAGATTAATTGTGATTTAAAGCTTGGCCTAAGCATTCTTGCATGCTATTTTCTGAGCGTGACGGGATCGGCAATACCGTTCAAGTCATAGACAATTTTGCCTCCTTTGATGGTCATTTCACATTCCAGTTTCTTTTTGCCTTCTATTTTGTAACCAGTATAGTCAAAAAAGCCGAAATCTCCTTGACGAACGTTCAATATCGCTACATCGGCAATAGCCCCCTGGCTCAGGTTACCCAGTTCTTCCCTATGAATTGCTTGGGCAGGGGCCCATGTACTGGCTTCAATGACCGGCTGAAGTTCCATGCCCATGTTCAGAAATTTAGACATCACACTCAGCATATCTTTCATGGCATTGTTCATACTGCCTATGTGAATGTCAGTACTAATGGTATTGGGATAAAACCCGCTTTTTACCGCAGGAATCGCCTGCGAAAAAGCAAAGCTGATCCCTCCGTAGCCTACGTCGAAAATAATCCCTTTTTTCTGTGCTTCCAACACGAAAGGTTTTACTTTTTTAGTTTTTCTATCCACAATAGCCTCCCGGCTGTCTAGTTCGCCAAAAGCATGGGTAAAAATATCGCCGGGGCGTAAATGTTGCATAAACAATTCTTCAATAGAAAGGGGAGGGTCGCTACCACCAAAGTCAATCATGACCGGAATATCACCGGCTAGCTTACCTGCTTCCACAGCATGGTCAACCGGTGTCCAGTCAGGCCCGTTGAAATGCGCTACTTTGAAGCCTACAATATATTCACTGTACTCTTTGGCGATAGCAGCAGCCTTTTCAGCATCCATATCCTTGACATCCTGTTCGTAAGTACCGCCCCGCATACCTTCTCCTACAATGTTGAGAAAAGCCAATACCCGGGTTTGCGAATGATCAATCGTCTGCTTTTTGAAAGTAGGAAAACTTTTCCAGCCGGAACCACCGGCATCCACGGTAGTAGTGACTCCCGTACGAAAGGTAAAACCATCGGGGGACAAAGCACTGAAACCATTGCTGTAAGCATGCTCAGGCTCAGTACCATAGAAATTATGCGAGTGTAAATCAATCAGACCGGGCATGACGTATAAGCCCTTGGCATTGACTACCTGCCTGGCCGCTTTGGCATCAATCTTTTTGGCAATCAGGGCAATATTGCCGTCACTGATCGCTACGTCCATGACTTCATCCACATTATTTTTGGGGTCAATCACATGGCCGTCTTTGATGACAATATCATACTCCTGCGCCTGAAGGGCGTGGTTAAAAGTGTAAACAAGACAAAAAAGTAATAACAACAGCTTTTGCATAGTGTATAGGTTTAAATTTTTTTGAACATAAACTAATTCCGCGAAAAAGATAATATAGCTTTTCTGGCCTTAGACAGCCGTTTCCAACACTTCTTTGATACGCCGCGCTACGATATCAACGTGTTCGGGCAGAAGGGTGACCACCGCGATACGAAGCTCATCATCCCCGGCGGAGGACTCAATCCTGGGTTCTCCTTCCCTCAGTGCTTCTACTACTTCTTGAGGAGAAATTTTTACCTTGCTTTTGTCCCATTTCACTAACAGACCAGGAAATACATTGGCGCGTCCTTCGGGAATATGGGTCTCGCCCTTAACGCCCGGAACAGTTTGCACCTTGGCAGCAATGCGGTCTACCCAGCTTTGCCATTCCTGCCATTCTTTGTCATGGTCTTTTTCCAAATAATGCTTGAGCGCGGCATACATACCGAATATTTCCTCTTTGTTTACCTTCATAGAGCGTCCAATGGGACTTTCATGAGGCGAAAAATTAAGTTTGGCAGCTTCAATCAGGTCTTTACGTCCGAATAATATTCCGGCACTCTGCGGGCCGCGGATCATTTTTCCGCCGGAAAAAGTCACCATGTCAAAACCGATTTTCTGGTACAAAAACAGATTTTCTACCGGTGGCACATCAGCGGCCGCGTCTATAAAAGAAGGAATATTTTTCCGCTTAGAAATGGCTACAAAATCCTCATGGGTAATGCTATCGGGAATACCGTACCAGGAGGTAGCCGCGTTGAAAAACAAAGACATGACGGTGCGGCTATTAATTGCCTTTTCCATTTCCTGCGGGCCTTCTACTTCAATGAGTTTTACCCCGGCGCTGCGCACTGCCTGGTCAAATACATAGCGATGCGATTTTTGGATAATTACTTCCGGCTTTGGCCCGGGCAGGTTAGGGATTTGCCTGATCTTTTCCATGTCCATACCAGTAATGGCCGCCGCTGTGCCAATAGTAAGTGCGCAGGCAGCTCCTGAGGTGACCATAGCAGCTTCACATTTCAGCATCTCTGCGATGCGTTCCCCTACCTTATCTTCCACCTCATGCATATTGGCAAAGTCATGGGCGGTCTCATTGATGGCAGCGAGCACTTCCGGTTCCATCAACGAGCCTGATAAAAATGTCATGGTGCCCCGGGCATTGATTAAGGGACGTATGCCAAGCTCTTTGAATAAACTCTGCTTTGCAGGGAAATTAGCGGCCGAAGCAGCCTGGAAAGGGAGGCTGCTTCCTGCTAACCCTCCCAATAAAGGTAAACTAGCTAAACGTTTGAGGAGACTTCTTCTATTAATCATGATCAGGTATTATAATTTTTCAGTAGTGTAAATTAAAATAGCTTATTTCCAATTGATTATTAAAATCCTGTTTTTTACCTAAGTATCATTGCAAGGATTTTCTAACAGCACTCACTTCCTCGGTACTTACTTCACTAGCTTCATTACCAAAGTTTTGTCGTACATAGGTTAATACATCAGCAACATCTTCATCACTTAGGAAGCTGTGCTGGGGCATCAAACTATTATAGGGTTTGCCCTTCACTTCTATAGGGCCTTCCAGGCCGTTCAGGACGACTCCAATAAGCTTGTCTTTTTCACCCAACACCCACTCGGTACCTACCAAGGTAGGAAAACGCTGGGAATCCCCCTGCCCGTTTCGCTGATGGCAGGTAGCGCAGTAGGTATTGAATATTTTTGCCCCTTCTACCGCCAGTCCTTTGTCCAGGTTATCTTCTATCTTATCGGGCGTCCTGATGTGGGATAAGGATTTACGCGCTTCCATTTTGGCTAATTTCACTTCTCCAAATTCATCATTATCGCCTTTATACATTACCCGCCAGATTTTTCCTTTTTCAGTTTCACCGATATATAAGGAGCCATCAGGGCCCATCGCGATGCCCATAGGCCGATAGGCAGCATCGCTTACGTTGACAATGGGGTCTACACCAGCAAAGCCATCGGCAAATACCTCAAAATCCCCATTAGGTGCGCCATTTTCAAAAGGGATAAATCCTATAAAATAGCCGGATTGGGGATAAGGGGCGCGGTTGGTAGAACCATGAAAAGCGACAAAAGCCCCTTGTTTATAGCGTTCGGGAAACTGGTCACCGGTGTAGAAAAACAAATCGTTTGGTGCCCAGTGACCGGGAAAACCTATCAGTGGGTCATCACATGCATCGCAACGGCCAGTGATCTTACCATCCCCTCCGTATTCGGGCCCTAATACTTTTTTGGCCTGCATCTGGTCGTAGTAGCAGTATGGCCAGCCAAAGTCGGAGCCTTCCGTCACCTTCACGAACTCTTCGGAAGGGAGCAGCGCGCTTTGCCAGGGGGTATACTTGCTGGCCCACAGGCGGAGCAGGTCATCCCTGCCGTGCATCACCACGTATAAGTTTTCATCGGCATGGTTCCATTCCATGGCCACTACACTTCTGAGCCCGGTGGAGAATTTTTCTCCATCTTTTTGCGTAAGGCCGATTTTATCCGCATCAAAACGCCAGATTCCCCCGTGGTCTTCTAACTGGGGGCAAGGGTCTAAGCCGTGGGCGGCGGGTGTCCTTTTGGGTTCCTGGCAGGCATTGGAGGGGGCGCCAAAGGGAATATACATATAGCCTTTGTCATCAAAAGCAATGGGCTTGGTAATATGCTCATGCATACCATGCTCATGGTCATCGGTCAGTACGACTTCCATTTCAGTAGCAGGTACCAGTTGATCCGAATTTAGAAGGTAACGATACACCATTAATTCGGTGCTAAAATAGAGGTAACCATTATGTATCCGCATAGCGGTACCGTATCCTCTTTCTTGTGGCGCTTTGCCAAAAACTTCAATGATATCCGCTTTACCATCCCCGGTCGTATCACGGAGCGCAGTGATGGCTCCTTCTCCGTCAGAATACCTGTTTTTGACAAAAATATCACCATTGTCACGTACTGCCAGATGCCGTGCGCGTCCGGCAAGACTGTCAACAACCACTACAGCTTCAAAGTCGTCGGGAAGAAAAAGACCACCATTTTCAGGATCAGCAAGTGGTAAACTACTACTTTGCTGACATTGTGTAAAAGCGAAAATAGCTAGAAGAACAAAAAGTGCTTCAATGCGGGATTTAAAATTTAGGAGAACCATAAGTTACTTAAAAACTAATCTGTCGTAATTGTATAATGTTAAGCAAATTACCAATGTTGGACTACATTGCTGTTAAGGAGGTTAAAATAACTTTTTATGTCATACCGTAAAATAAGAAAGAGGAAAATATTTTTTTAGTATAAACGGTTAACATGTATAAAGAATAAAGAACTTTCTACTTTGCCAGTGCGCTCCAATAAGCTAATATATTGTAAACATAACTTTGGATGAAATTTAAGGCTTTTTTTTAATGCTTGAAACAATGAATTGTTTACCGCACCTTGTTCAACACACATAAAATAGGATTTATCTAACGGTCGGTTTGATAGGCAGGCTTGATTTACTTTTTATAATAATAAGCATTTTTTACAAATAGTGGCCAGTAAATAAAGCCTTGCTTTTTCTCTTTGATTGCTAAGCAACAAAATTTATAAAATATAATAAAGGAAAATTAAATTTTTCACAAAGATTATTTGCTCTAACAGGTGTAGTTTTATCAATTTGTCAAATTTGCTATTAGAAAGCAATAACATATTTATTTTTTGGATAAAATATGTTGAAAGCCATAATGTGTACGTTAACAATCCGTTAAAATTTGTATTATTTGATGTTTGTTGCTAACGAAAATTAAATTTATTTTTATTTTTTAAGACTAAATAACTTATGAACCTTAAATTCTAAACAATTATTCAGACCAAGTTTAGGGAGATAAAAATCCCCTTTTGTGTATATTCAGCATTTTAACCAACAATTATCAATTTTATGGAACACCAGGGCAGAACAGCCATTGTAACCGGTGGCGGCAAAGGCATAGGGGCAGCCAGTGTAGAAGTTTTTGTAAGAGAAGGCGCTCATGTTATCATTCTTGATATGGATGAAGAAGCAGGAAAGGAAATTGAAGAAAATTCAAATGGAAAAGCGCTTTTTGTAAAGTGTGATGTATCCAAAGAGCAAGAGGTGAAAGATGCCATTGCTAAGGGTGTGGAGAAATTTGGTCAGGTCAACTATCTGGTCAACAACGCGGGGATTCAACGTTATTCTACGGTCACTGAAACCAGCGAAGAAGAGTGGGATCTGGTGATGAGTGTCAATCTCAAAAGTGCTTTTCTCTGTGCCAAGCATGCTATTCCGCATATGCAAAAACTGGGAAAAGGCGTAGTCGTCAATGTATCCAGCGTACAGGCGATGATTAGCCAGGGAAATGTGTGCCCTTACGTGACTTCTAAGACGGCGATGGTGGGGCTTACCCGCAGCATCGCAGTAGATTATGGCCCTCAGGTGCGTTGTGTGGCTGTTTGCCCCGGCTCTATTGACACACCGATGTTGCGCTGGGGGTTTGAGCAGTCGCCCAATCCTGAGATCCCTTATCAAGAATGTGTAGATATGCACCTGACCAAGCGCATTGCCCAACCGATAGAAGTGGGGGAGTTCATTGCCTATCTGTGTAGCGACAAAGCGGCATTTATGACTGGTCAAGCCTACCGGATTGATGGAGGCCTGGGTGTTATGATACCAGGTAGCAAGCGCGATCAATAGAGCAGAACAGGCTTGGTTTTATGCTATTAAGTAGGCGCTATTGCTCTCTAATTTTCTTTGATACATAAATAATGCTATTTCTAAAATTTAAAAATATGGCAACAGAACCCGATTTTCAGTAAAACTTTAAACAGTAATATGCTAATTATTAATAAAAATTCGTAATTAAATGAACCTTTTGTGTCCTGATTGCCGTTGAGTTAACAGATTCAAAATTCTAAATGATGGATACAAGAAAGAGATACGAAATCGCGATTAAGGTGACATTGATATTTGCAGCATGGGCTGCCTTCTGTGTCATCTGATCATTAATTTTTATTGAAAAAATATATGAAAGCGCTCCATTGGGGCGCTTTTTTTATGTAAGCTTATTTTAATGATTAAACACGTTTATCGAAAATAGTAAGTTTATACTAATTGAACGGGTTTTCATACCAGATCACGCCTAGCCCACCTACCGTAGCACTATTGTTATTTTCTTCTGAAGTGAGCACATCCAGATCACCATCCTGATCCATATCAATAAGCACCACAAGATCATATTTAATACCTTTTAGATCACTGAGTGGATAAAATTGATGATTATTGCCGTCCTGCCAGACTACCCCATGTTTATCTTCAGCGCCTTCAAAGCTGAGCATAATATCCTCAGTACCATCCAGATTAATATCTCCTAAGCTTACAGCTTTACCACGGTTTCCGGCGAATGATGGGTAGACGATGGTATTTGACTGCCATTGATCTTTTGTGTGCTGAAAATGTAAAAGGCCAATTTTCAAATCAGGCACATAAATTTCGCCTGATTCTGTAAGCTTCAGAAACATAGGTTCACCATCTTCCAAACCGATGATGTAGTTTTCCCAATGTTTATTGAGGGTTTTACTGAGACCGGGGTTTTTGAGCCAGCGAACCCCGCGTGTTTTTCCTTTTCTGTCAGAGATAAGGATATCTTCCCGTCCGTCACCATCCATATCGTGACTAAAGATAGACATAATCCATCCGGCAGGACTTATCTCATGATACTGCCAGGCAGCTACATCACGAGGATTAGCAGGGGCTTCCAGCCAGCCCAGCGTTGCATTCGGCTCTTTGGAGCCTACAATCAGATCTATGCCGTTTTTGCCATCTACATCCATAGCCATACCGAACATCCAGCGTGTCATGCCTATGGTGCAGGGTACATCTTCTGACTTCCAATGTTTAGATTGCTCATATTTAACTTTATCTGCCGGAGCCCAGTGAA
Organism: Cytophagales bacterium; assembly: GCA_038259985.1. Lineage (GTDB taxonomy): Bacteria > Bacteroidota > Bacteroidia > Cytophagales > Cyclobacteriaceae > Catalinimonas. Next base: position 2,909 of record JBBSOG010000005.1, on the reverse strand, counting down.
AAGTAATCCGCTGATGATCTCCTTCGCTAAGGGTAACGATATCAGCAAAACCATCCTCATCTAGGTCAGCGAGCAGCGCATCTTCTACCTGAGGGGCAGCTACTTCCACAAAAGGCCAGGAAAGCTCGTTATTAGCAGGATTTAAATACAGACGAGCAACATCTCCCTGCTCCCAGCCACAAATGATGTCAGGAAAATTATCTTCATTAGCATGATAAAGTTTGGTGCCATCAGCACCAAAGGAAGTACTGTCAATCGTATGCATCCTCCAAGCTTGCTGGCCATAACTGTTCAGGTAAAGAAGCAAGAAAACTAAAATAAGTACGGATTTTACAGTAAATGGAGAACTTGAATATCTGCTCATATAATGGTTTTTAGCAGTTTGGATGTATGCTCAATTTATAATATTTATGCTGAATCATCAGCGCCATTCATTTGAATCTTGCTAATTTTACAAACGGGATGTGATTTAAACTTATGGCGTTTCAGGAAAGTGATATTAAACAGCAGTGCAGGCAGCAAATGAATGAGTTGGGAAGTAGTCGTACACCCTTTCTTTTCATCATTGATTTTCAGGTCATTAAGCCTGTCCTTATCCCTCTGCATGAGATAGACAATACCCAACTCTGGTACAAATTTGGCGGAATGGGCAATGTGTCGGAACAAGTGCCAAAGCTGGATTTGCCCCCCTTACAATTTGAAAAATTTCCGCTGGATTTTGCTACTTATCAGGTGGCCTTCAACAAAGTAATGGGGCATTTGCAAGCGGGCAATAGTTTTCTGGTTAACCTGACATTGCCTACGCCTATTTCGGTCAACAGGAGTTTGCGGGATATTTTTTACCAGAGCCAGGCAAGCTATAAACTATGTTATCAAGATGAGTTCGTGGTTTTTTCCCCTGAACCTTTTGTCAAAATCAGAAATGGAGAAATCTCATCTTATCCGATGAAGGGCACCATAGACAGTAGTTTGCCTCGTGCAAAAGAGAAGTTATTAACTGATCCCAAAGAAATGGCGGAGCATGTGACCATTGTAGACCTGATCAGAAATGACCTCAGCCGCTTTGCCAGTAATGTACGCGTGAAACGTTTCCGTTTTGTAGAAGAAGTGCAGACCTATCGGGGAAAGCTTTTGCAGGTAAGTTCTGAAATCAGCGGACAACTTACCCGTGATTTCGCTACACAATTAGGGGACATCATTATGAGTATGCTTCCGGCAGGCTCTATCAGTGGTGCGCCCAAACCCAAGACGCTGGAGATCATCCTCGAAGCGGAAGGCTATGAACGAGGCTATTATACCGGCGTAATGGGTGTTTTTGATGGACAAAACCTGGACAGCGCCGTGATGATCCGCTACATAGAAAAGCAGGGGGAACAATATATTTATAAAAGCGGTGGAGGAATTACCACCCGCAGCCAGCCCGAAACCGAATATCAGGAACTGATTGACAAAGTTTATGTGCCTTTTGCTTGAATCCATTTGCATAGAAAACGGAGAAGCCAAGCTGCTTTCCTACCATGAACAGCGCATGAACCGCAGTCGCTTAGCATTGCTGGGAAGCAAGCAGAAAATTGATCTGGTGGAAGCTCTTTGTCCTTTACTCAGTAAATATCCAACAGCTCTGTATAAATGCAGGGTGCTCTACAAAAATGTCATTGAAAAAATAGAATTTGTCCCCTACCAGCGGCCACAGATCAATAGTCTAAAAAAAGTCTACAGCAAAGATATTGACTATGCTTACAAATATGCCGCGCGAGAACCATTGACTGCCCTTTTTCGGCAAAAAGTGGATTGTGATGATATCTTGATCATCAAAAATGGTGTGGTGACGGATAGCTATTTCGCCAACATCATTTTTGCGAAAGGAGGGAAGTGGTTTACTTCAGACCAGCCATTACTAAGAGGAGCGCAAAGACAATATCTTATTGATCAGGACATAGTGAAAGAAAGACCGATTATGGAAGAAGATTTATCGGACTTTGACGCCTTTAAATTGGTCAATGCGCTGAACCATTTCAGTACCTCACCTGCGGTAGTGATGAGTCAGATTCATTGAGCAGTTTCTATCAATTATCTTAGCTTTTTCAAAACATAGATCATATGCCTTCATCTACGCCTTCTTTAGTGCACCAGCAGCATTTTACGGTGCGTTCTTATGATGTTGATTTTCAAAAGCGCTTGCGCCCTGATGTGTTGTGCGGCTTTTTTCAGGAGGTAGCTAGCGAACATGCACTGAAGTTGGGCGTGGGATATAAACAACTGGAGGAACAGCAAATGTTTTGGGTGCTTTCCCGTTTAATGCTGCATATTAAGGAGTTACCAAAGTGGCATGAGGAAATCAAGATAGAAACCTGGGCCAAAGGCACCAATCGCCTCTTCGCCCTGCGTGATTTTGTGGTGCGTAATGCAAAGGAGGAAATTCTTTGTACGTCAACCTCTTACTGGCTGATACTGGATGCCCAAAGCCGTCGCCCTGTACAACCGGATAGTTTTTTTACCCGATTGAAGCATGAGGCACACGCGATAGATGAACCTATTGAGAAACTGGAAAGTATAAAGGAGAACTTAGCTTATACTATAGCACCCAAGTACACCGATTTGGACTATAACCGGCACGTGAACAACATCCGCTATATCAGTTGGATGCTGAACAGTTTTCCTTTAGATTTTTATGCTCAATATGATTTGGAAACATTGCAGATCAATTTCCAATCGGAGCTCAGGGAAGGAGAAGTGGTGGAGATTTTCAGCAATGAAATGCAATCACAAGATTATCTGATCAGTGGGTATCGCCAAGATGAGGCGCAAGCCAGTTTCAATGGGAGATTGCAGTGGAAAAGAAAGTAGGTTCTTTGACAACTTATGTGGAGAATACATGTCCGTAGTTTGCAAACTTCATCTGCGCTCTT
>JBBSOG010000004.1:0-43339 GCA_038259985.1 Cytophagales bacterium | reverse complement strand
ATATGCTAAGGGATTATGGGGTAGAAAAATTTCACCTCCTGCTCAGGCGCATGGGCATGACCAGCCTGAGACAAGCACCCGGATATTATGGCCTGTCTCTAATCCTCGGTGGGGCAGAAGCTACCCTCTGGGACCTGAGTGGCATGTATGCCAGCCTGGCCCGTAGTATGAACCAATATTTCCAATATCCTGAACCTAAAAGATACGCATTTGCCGATTATCACTCCCCTACTTATCAGCACGTTGAACGTGAAGTGGCAGTGCAAAAGCAGGAACACGGCTTGCTGGATGCCGGGGCATTGTGGTATACCCTGGAAGCGATGGCCAAAGTCAGAAGGCCCAGCAATGAAACCGGCTGGGAGTATTTTGATTCTTCCCGAAAACTTGCCTGGAAAACGGGGACTTCCTTTGGCTTTCGCGATGCCTGGGCCATTGGGCTAAATTCTCAGTATGTCGTGGGGGTATGGGTAGGCAATGCCGATGGCGAAGGCCGTCCCGGGCTTACCGGTTTGTCGGCAGCAGCCCCTATCTTATTTGATATCGTACAGCTTTTGCCCGATACCGAGTGGTTTGACTACCCGGCCAGTGATATGGCGAGTACCTTGATCAGCAAACAGAGTGGTTTCAAGGCCAGCAGACATTGTGATGACACCCTGCGCATGGATATTCCCCGGGCCGGATTGAAGTCCCCGATTTGTACTTATCACCGGATTTTCCATTTGGACAAAGAAGGAAGTCATCAAGTGCATAGCGAATGTGCCACGCTGGCAGATATGACCCACAAAAGCTGGTTCATATTGCCCCCAGTGCAGGAATGGTACTACCGCAAACATCATCCTGCCTATCGTAAGCTGCCCCCATTCCGGGCCGACTGTCAGCCCTTGCTTCAGTATCAAGCTTTACAGCTTATCTATCCTTACGAAAATGCGCAGATTTATGTCCCCCTTGAACTGGACGGCCAACGGGGGAAATCTATTTTTGATGCGACACATCGCGATCCGGAGGCCAGCATCTATTGGCACCTGGATGGGGAATACCTGGGCATGACGCAGCATCAGCACCAGATGGGCCTTAGCCCTAAACCGGGTAAGCACACACTTACTCTGGTAGACGATCAGGGGGATAAGCTAGAAAGAACCTTTACGGTGCTGGGCAAAGAAAGGAATGTATCTGAGGTCAAATGATGTAGTATGAATAAGGAATTTTCAGAAAAAAATTCTTTTGTAGGAACATCATTAATGATGTTCCTACCACCCTACATAAGCAGGAGGTTCAATGCCATTCATGCGCAGATAGATAACGAGTTGCCCCCGGTGATGGGTCATATGGTCACGTATCAGCAAAAAAACCCTTTTCTTGTTTGTCTCTATGCTGTTAAAAAGGTTGACAGCTTCTTTCTCCCCCTCCGGTGCCAACGCCTGATAGGACGCATCTACCGTAGCAATAGCTTGTGCCAATAACTGAATGATTTCTTCTTTGCTTTTTCCTGCGGCTTCCAACGCAAAGTCTTCCGGTGTATCATTCCGTATATAGGTAGCGTTGAGAAAATAGATATTGGCAGCCGTATGCATCAGTTGCTCGGCAAAGCTAAATACATCCTCAGTAGGCTGATAGCCATAAAGCTCGGCGGGCATTACTTCCGCTACTTCCAGCAGATAGGCCCCGGCACGTTGCCATACCGGATAAAAATCGTCGGCAAATTCATTTTCCAAAGTAATTTCCACTTGGGCAAAGGCTTGGTGTATCGTAAATCCTGCCAGCACCACAAAAAGCAAAAGTATTTTTTTCATGTCTATTTGTTTTCCAGTCCACGGTAAAAATCAGCGGGAACACCTCTCACACCCGGCTCGGCCACGAACAATCCGCCTGCCTCAGGGTATTCTTGCTGTTGTTCTTCGTTCATGCCGATGCTGGCAGTGGTGATGTACAACTTATCTAAGTTCTCCCCTCCGAAGGCACAGGCGGTTACATTTAGCGCGGGCACCTCAATTTTTTGGATCATTTCTCCACTGGCCGGATCATAGCGCCCTACGATACCGCCACCCCAATGCCCGATCCAAAGCATCCCTTCCTCGTCAATGGTCATTCCGTCGGGTGCACCTCTTTCCTGCGGAATACTAATCATTACCCGGGGCGAGCTGATAGTCCCGGTGCTGATATCATAGTCAAAGGCACGGACCTCGCGGGTAGGCGTGTCTATGTAGTACATGGTTTTGTTGTCCAGCGACCAGATGATGCCATTGGAGATGGTGACACTGTCCAGCTTTTGGGTAATCTGCTGGTTTTCATCCATCATATAGAGGGCAGAGGCATTTTTTTCAGCTTGCAGGTGCATAGAGCCTACCCAAAAGCGTCCCAACGGATCGCATTTTCCATCATTGAAGCGGATGCCTTCTTCCAGAGGATTGGTAATGAAGGTCAGGTTGCCGCTCTGAAGGTCCATACTGTGGATGCCATTCTCCAAAGCCACCAGTGCGCCACCACTCTCAATGGGCACTACGGTGCCGATACGCTCACCTACATCAAAAAAATTATCTTCATTCGTTTCAGGCGTATAGAGGTGAAGTTGCTTACTTTCAATATCTATCCAGTACAATTGCTGCGTTTCGTGGTTCCAGATAGGCCCTTCTCCCAGTAGGGCTTTATTGTCAAACAAAAGTTTAGCTTCCATATCTTGATTTTCTGTGGGTGTGCAGGCAGTGATCATGCATCCGAACAGACATGCACTGAAAGTGATTTGCTTTATCATAAATTCAGATAAATTTTTGGCTTCAATTATTTCTAGCTTTGTATTCTGGCAAAAGCTACGTTTTATACTTAATTTATGAAAATATACTGTCAGGTAATCCTTCAAAAAATTAACCACTGCGCCTGAATATTATTACCTAAATCAATTTTTTTTCATTGGTTATAGTGCAAATTAAACCGATTCATTCTATGTTAGTAGCCTTAATACTTCAAAAACAGCTCTAAAATCCATGACTTTTTTGGATATTTTAAGGCTTTGCTTTTTGCAGATATTATGTTCATATTTCTTTTAAAAGGATACTACGCGTATTTTTAAGAAAATCAACGCATCAGCTAATTACAATTCAATCTATTCAAACTGTATATGACACGAGTACTGGTTATAGACGATGATGAAATTAACAATTTTACAGTAGACGCTATCTTGAGCAGGACTGATTTTGTAAATGAGTACGAAATCAAGGACAGTGGCTGGAATGCGTTAGCGTTTTTGAAAGAAGCTGAAACTTCCCAGACTTACCCTGATCTCATTTTTGTGGATATCAATATGCCAGAAATGGATGGCTATGAGTTTTTGGAAAGATATGAATATCAGTTTTGGCAACAACACCCCGCTTCGCGCGTCTATATGCTGAGCAGTTCTATTAGTGAGGCGGATAAAGAAAAAGCGCTGAGCTATCGTTGTATTCACGAATATATTACCAAGCCACTGAACCGTATTAAGCTTTCTAAGATAATTCTTGAGTAGGCAAAAAAAAGCCCTGACTCCCGTGTTTCAAAGAGAAGTCAAGGCTTTGGATGTATAATGCTAACTTGTGTTGGGTGTAGCATGCCTGCCTACCGCAAGCTGGTTTTGGATTGGTGTTCATCCCTTCCGGCTTTTGTCCGGATAGAACATTTTGCAAAAGGGATGCCAAAGCCATTTTTCTGTTAACACATATTTCATCCTGACTGAATGTCAGTAGCTGCACTCGTTTTGACAGGCTATTATTGTGGGGGAGTTTTTATGCGCAGCAGAGCAGCTGCGCACAGCTTTCCCAGTTTTCCTCCGCAGCTTCAATGCATTCCTCGCGAATACTCCATATCTGGTCGGCACTCCAGTGTTTATGCAGACGTTCTATCTGTAACCAGCTTTCAATGTAGTTCCTGTGATATCTTTTTTTGAAAGAGCTGATCTGCAAAGGGGCTATTTCTATTTCCGAGATAATTTCAGGTCTGAATGCATTGTGCCGTCCCACGAGATTATAGATAGACTGGTGGTATTTGATGAAACAACGCGCCTCAGGGATAACCGTCAGGCCATAGCTATTGAGTACCGCCTGGGTTTCAGGATGAGAATTGCCTGTCATATTATAGGTACACAATGCCAACTCAAATCCTTTCATGCCATTTTCAAAGGCAAGTTGAACCAGCAAAGCATGTTTGGCCGTACAAGTCCCCCTACCCTCTGCAAATACCAGTGCCAGGTTTCTTTTGTCAGAAGTGCGCCCGTAAGGCAAATCTTTAAGATAAGTGATGACATCATGTAAATAGGTCAAGCCCTTCTCAAGACAGAGTAAAGATATTTTTCCTTTGGGCTGGATTTTTATATTGATTAATGCAGGATCTTTCATGGCACTGAAATTTAAAAAGTGTGGTAGTTTTTTAAAGGATGCGTTTTCATGTAAAATGGTTGCTATCCTATTATTTCTTTTTTCTCTAAAGTACTAGCTAATGCTAGGTACAATGCAATGCAAAGTAGTGGGTTTTATAATTTACATGCAAGCTTTTGCATAGAAACTTTCAACCTGAGCCAAAATAAATTCAAAATGTCTTTACATTCTGTGTGTTGTCCGGCAATTTTGGCAATTCATTAATGATACCATCATGAGCAAGCAAGAAGAGCGCACTTCTTTAAATTTTTTGGAGTCCATTGTAGAAGAAGATATTTCCAACGGAAAAAACGAAGGAGTGGTGCACACCCGCTTTCCGCCGGAGCCTAACGGATATTTGCATCTAGGCCACGCTAAGTCCATTTGCCTGAATTTTGGACTAGCACAGCAGTACGGCGGGAAGACCAATTTGCGTTTTGACGATACCAATCCGGTGACGGAGAGTACAGAATATATCAATGCCATCAAAGACGATGTACGCTGGCTGGGCTTTGATTGGGAAGGCCGGGAGTGCTATGCTTCCGACTATTTTGACCAGCTTTATGCCTGGGCAGTTGAGCTGGTCAAAGAAGGCAAAGCTTACGTAGATGATTCTCCGGTGGAAGAAATCCGCCGTATGCGGGGCATTCCTACCGAACCTGGCGAAGAAAGTCCTTACCGCAAGCGCCCGGTGGAAGAAAGCCTGGATCTTTTTGAACGCATGAAAAAAGGGGAATTCCCGGAGGGCTCACGCGTGTTGCGTGCCAAAGTAGATATGGCTTCGCCTAACATGCAGCTCCGTGACCCGGTGATGTACCGCATCTTACACAAAGAACACCACCGCACCGGCGATACCTGGAAGATTTATCCCAACTATGACTGGGCACACGGCCAAAGCGATGCGCTGGAAGGTATCACCCATTCTATTTGTACGTTGGAGTTTGAAGTCCACCGTCCGCTTTATGATTGGTTTCTGGACCAGATCGGTGATTTCAATCCCCGTCCCCGTCAGATTGAATTTGCCCGCCTCAACCTCAGCTATACCGTCATGAGCAAGCGTAAACTGCTGGAACTGGTCAATGGCCAGTATGTCAGCGGCTGGGATGATCCCCGTATGCCCACGATACAGGGCATCCGCCGCCGGGGCTATACCCCGGAGAGCCTGCGCAACTTTGCCGAAAGGGTGGGCGTAGCCAAACGCGACAATGTGATTGACCTCAGCCTGCTGGAGTTCTGTATCCGCGAAGACCTGAACAAACTTGCTCCCCGGGTGATGGGCGTTCTAGATCCGGTCAAACTGATTATCACCAATTATCCCGAAGACAACCATGAAGACATGACTGTAGAAAATAATCCAGAAGACCCGGAAAGTGGGGATAGGATTGTGCCTTTCTCCCGGGAGTTGTACATTGAGCGGGAAGACTTTATGGAAGATGCCCCTAAAAAGTTTTTCCGCCTGGGTCCCGGCAAAGAGGTGAGGCTCAAGGGCGCTTATATTATTCAGTGTGAGGATTTTAAGAAAAATGCTGATACCGGGGAAATTGAGGAAATCTACTGTACTTACGACCCCGATACCAAAAGTGGGGAAGATACCAGCGGCAAGAAAGTAAAGGGTACCATACACTGGGTTTCGGCGGCTGATGCCCTGGCAGTAGAAGTACGGGTATACGACCGCTTGTTCAGTGATCCTGACCCTGACGGCCACAAAGACAAAGATTTCAAGGAGTTTTTGAACCCTGATTCATTACAGATTATTGAGAAGGCATTTGTGGAACCCAGCTTGAAAAGCGCCCAGCACCTGGAACATTTTCAGTTTATGCGCAAAGGCTACTATTCCCTTGACCTTGATTCCACTGCTGATAAGCTAATCTTCAACCAGACGGTCACTTTGCGTGACACCTGGGCCAAAATCCAGGGTAAATAAGTTCTACATTGGGGGGGCTTTCTCATAAGCGTATCAGTCGCTAGTCTCTGGCTAGTGACACCTATGTATGGGCCACAATGGAATTGCCACAATGGAATTGCCTCTGGCTTGGTTTTAGGCACTTGATAATTTAGAAAACGGTTAAATTATGAGACGGCCTCCTTTTTTTCAAACAATAGCCTTCGCTATTTCATTTTATTCACAGACACATGCATACACTTAAGATAGGAATTATAGGGGCCACCGGATATACTGGCTCCGAACTCATCCGTATTCTCTATACCCATCCCCAGGCAGAAATCAAGATACTTACCTCCGAAAGTAAGGTAGGAAAAAAAATTTCTGAAATATATCCTAATCTTTATGGAATAGTAGACCAAGTGCTACAGCCCATGGCAGCCGTAAAAAATCATGAATTGGACGTGGTTTTTCTGGCGCTCCCTCATGGGGCAGCCATGAATTTTGTCAAAGATTATCATGATGCCCCATTCAAAATTATTGACCTGTCCGGTGATTTCCGCTTAAGTAGCCCGGAAGTGTACGAGGAGTGGTACGGCATGGACCATATTTTTCATCAAGGCTTTGAGACAGCGGTATACGGTTTACCGGAAATTCATAGAGATAAAATCCGGGATGCAAAACTGGTGGCTAATCCCGGATGTTACCCGACTGCTTCCATACTGGCAACCTATCCGTTGATCAAAAATAAACTGGTTCAGCCAAATTCCATTATTGTAGACGCCAAGTCGGGCACTACCGGGGCGGGGGTTAAACCTAAATCTGCCACACATTTTACCAATGTTCACGATAATTTTAAGCCCTATGCCATCAAAACGCATCGTCACACCGTAGAGATTCAGGAAACCCTGAGCAAAGCTTCCGGTTTGGAGGCTATTGTACAATTTACCCCGCACCTGCTGCCCATAGACCGTGGGATTATCGCCACTACTTATAGCCAGCCTCAGGGTGAAATGAGTGAGGCAAAAGTACAGGAAGCTTTTCAGGACACTTACGCTAATGAACCTTTTATCCGCCTACGTCAACAACCTCCTGCGGTAAAAGATGTGCGTGGCGCTAATTTTTGTGATATCTTTGCTACCTACGATGAACGTACTCATCGCATTATTACCGTCAGCGCGATTGATAACCTGGTCAAAGGGGCATCAGGACAAGCAGTACATAACATGAACCTGATGTTTGGCTTTGCAGAAAATAGCGGGCTACAGCAGATACCTGTCAACCCATAAACACAAACCTAACAAGATACTTAGATGATTAGAAATATAACCAATGTCAAAGGATTTAGCTGCTGGGGTGCCCACACCGGCGTAAAATCCATGCGGAGGGACCTTGCCCTCATTTTTTCTGAAGTACCTGCCAGTGCCGCGGCTACCTTCACCCAGAATGCAGTAGTCGCCGAACCGATCAAAGTCTCCCAGCGCCATATCGCCGATGGCAAAGCACAGGCGATTGTGATCAATGCTGGCAATGCCAATGCCTGCACGGGGGAACAAGGCCGCCAGGGCGCGGAAGCGATGGTAGAAACGATGGCCGAAGAACTGGGCATTGCCAAAGAATTGGTCCTGGTCGCCTCTACCGGCCTGATCGGTAAGGAGTTTCCTACCGATGAAATTGTAGCGGGAATCCGGGAAAACGTCAAAAAGCTAAGCAATAAATCTAACGCCGGTTCTTTCCTGGCCAATGCGATTCTTACTACGGATACTTTTGCCAAGGAAGGCTTTGTGGACTTTGAAATCAATGGCAAGCAAGCCAACATGGGTGGTATTGCCAAAGGATCGGGTATGATTCATCCCAACATGGCCACCATGCTGTCATTTATCTGCACCGACGTAGCCGTAGCCCCCGAATTGTTGCATAAGATGGTCAAACAGGCGGTAGATCGCTCTTTCAATGTGATCACCGTAGATGGCGACACCTCTACCAACGATATGGTGGCGGTACTGGCCAACGGCATGGCGGGCAATGAAGAAATCCAATCGGAAAATGATCCCGGCTATGCCGAATTTATGCATCAGCTTCAGGAGATGATGATTCACCTGGCCAAGCTCATCGTCTCTGACGGGGAAGGTGCTTCCAAATTCATTGAATACCGAGTAATCAACGCGCCGGATGAACTCACCGCCCGTAAGTTGGTGCGCAATATTTCTAATTCTAACCTGGTCAAAACCGCCATGTACGGCCGTGATCCCAACTGGGGCCGGGTGATCTGCGCCGCAGGCAATGCTGGCGTTCCTTTCAATTATCAGGAAGTGGACCTTTACATTGGAGAAGAAAAAAACTTGGTTAAAGTGCTGGAAGATGGCAAGCCCCTGGAATTTGACAGGAATTATATGAAAAAGATTTTGCGCGAATCCCACGTCGTGATTCACCTGGATATGAAAAAGGGTGAAGAAGAATCCGTAGGCTGGGGCGCCGATCTTACGACGGATTATGTGGTGTTTAATTCGGTGTATACGACTTAAAAAAACTATGCAGACTTATCTGGCGCGCGTTTAGGAAAGCGTAACGCGTGCTTATTTAGTAATTGAACACGCGTTGAAAAACGCGCGCTAGTGTGGGAATTTGGGACAATTGTCTAAATTTTCAACCTCTAGATATAACTTTTTTGTCAGGAAGAGTTGATGAAAAGCTTTCATACAGTACTTTGCAGCCTTATGAAGGGCATATTCTTGTTAAGGCTGCTTTAGATTGCATAGTGATGGTGTTTAGATGACACTTATGACAAGCTAACCTAAAAGATAATCATCCTCAAGGGAATTTATACTCACTTAATTATGCTTATAGAAAACATAGTGCTTACAGTTTTGCTCACCTATCGTATACATAATGGCTTGGATTGGGAGGTGATGGATACAAAAGCGAGTAGTAGGTAAAAGAATATTTGACAGTGAAAATATCTTTCATGTTGTTCATTCTGTAACTTTTAAGAAAAATTAGTTCTTCTGGTTCTCCTGCTTGTGTTTACATTTATTGACGGTTTGCCAAAAAGAAACAAGTATGAGTGCTATAAGGCTAGCAGAAATTAGATTCACTACCACTTCTACAGGCGCATTCCAATGTAGCCCTGTTTGAAATCTAATCAACAAAACCAACATTGTGATAAAGAACACCTTACCCCAGTACTTGAATTTCCCTCGTCGGCCAGTACTCTGTTTTATTTTTGCATCAGGCAATTTAATTACTGCAAACACAATAAATAACCCTCCAAGCAGGGAGCTTCCGTGCTGAAATATCTTATATACAGGAAATTCCCCACTTAGAAAAGATAAATTAGATTGCAAAAAAGATGATTCTTGAACAAAAAACCCATTCAAGTGAGTAAAACTATCCCAAAAAATATGTGAGCAAATGCCGATCAAGCAAGAGATTGTCAAAATCCCCAAATTCACTCTATCAAGCTTCCGACTGTATTGAAACTGATAAGAAGAAAATCTTGCTTTGATAAAATCTGGCAAATTTGTAATAAGTGGGTCCCGAACAATCATATGAAATATGAAGTAAAAAATGAAAGCAATAGGCAAGTCAAACCAAAAAATCCCTGAAAGTGTATGCCCATAGTGTCCCTTCATCTGCATACGAATAAAGTACTCAAAATCTGGCGTTAAGCTACCAATGATGAGCGCACTCATAGAAAACCATTTACTCAAAGGATGTAAAGGAAGAACAATTGCAGGATGAGAAAAAGTAAAAGGCATACTAAATATTTACTATTAACTAAAAAGTCCGGCAACTGCTTCCCAGATATCCGCTGCCACCAGCTCAGGGGCACGGTCGCTATGGGTGATGAAGATTTTCTCTTCATCTTTCACCTTTTCAAATGCTTCAAAATACTTATCCCTTACTTGCTTGAGGTTGTCCAGCGTTTCGTAAAGCTCCACGGCTGTACGCCCCTTATTGATGCGTTCCATACTGACTTCCGGGGGAATATCAATATACACATTCAAATCGGGGCGCAGGAGTTCAGCACTCAGGGCATTGGCTTGTATCACCCAGTCCATCGGCATGTGCACGGAATGATAGGCATAGGAAGAAATATAATAGCGATCAGTAAGCACGGTGTAGCCCTCTGCCAGTTTTTTCAGGATGCCATCGCTTTTGTTGAGCAAATGGTTCAGCCGGTCGGCGATAAAAAGCCCGGCAATTACGCGATGGTCTACCTCCATCTTGCCACTGAATATATCTCTAACCATCCGGCCAATGGGGCCATCGGTAGGTTCAAAGGTAGTGTACACCTTATGTCCCGCTGCTTCCAGATGCGACGCCAGATGCTTGATCTGGGTGCTTTTTCCACTACCGTCAATCCCTTCCAGGGCAATAAATAAATTCTTCATCCAAAAATCTTTTTGTCCATCTGCGTCCTGCACCAAAGGTAGGTTGAATATCGTGATTTATTGAAATGATGTGCTAATTGTTTGTGGTACCCGCAAACGATAAAATAAACAGACATTGATTTTAGTGATAGGAATTTGCCCAATCTTTCTTGATTTACAAAAGGGGTAGGGATACTCTACACGAGGAAAAAAAGGTCAAACTACAATGAGGACATACTATACCAAAAGGACGCCAATGTATTTTCCTATCTTAAACGCATATACTTTTTAAAATAGCTTCTTAACGTATCAGTTGGAATAAAATAAACAGCATGGCCAACCGGGACATACTTTTTCATTTTATACTCCACATTGGTGCATCCGACCTCTTTTAATAATCCATCCAGTACCCTTATTTTACTGATAGAGTTAGCAACGCTTATGTAATACGTCGAGTCATTACGACTTCCAAACCTGACGTATGCACCAGTGATAAATGACAACTTTTGCCGTTCTGTCTCGAAGTCACTTGATCTCACCCTTCCCGTATAGATCGTATCAAAATAGGTAGTGAGAAAATATTTTGTTTTGCTTAAAGAATCAAGATTCAATTCTCTCATATCCACTTTTCCCTTGTAGGCGCCTCTACCTGATGGCTTGCAGTAATAAAACTTTTCAATCTCACGAGCGAGCAATTCAGAATGCAGTTCAAATTCGTCTCTCCCTGTCGTTTCGTGTTTATCCGAACTGAGCTTTAAGTCAGGATATGATTCCTTAAACATTGAATCTATTGACAAACAAAGGGCTCTTTCAGACTGATAATACTTGTCGACTCGGTTCTCTATTTCCGGGTATTTTTCTCGGCCCATATAGTCGTTCAAAGTTCCAAGTAAGAAATACTTATCGTTGAGGCTAAGGTCTATTGCTTTTTGAATACAGCAAATTGATGCAATACTCAATAATAGAGTAAGTGAAACCAAATTCTTCATAGTATGAAGTGTTTTGTTTACTATATAAAGAGCTAATCATTGCTCGCTACTCCTGCAACTCAACCGTAAACTCCTCAAATACAACCGCCCGGTCACGTATTACCAGCGTATCTTTGACGGCATGGGTTTCGTTGTTAGCAGCATCGGTGTAGCTATAGTCCAAATAAATGACATCCCGTGCTTTGTCACCCCATTCACCCGCATCATCAGCAAAAGTACCACTACCGCTGATGCTATAGGCGTCGTCCGGGGCACTTACAATGGTGCATTGATTATCGTTTCCGAACAAAAGCTCCATCGTCAAATTACCGGGGCTGGAGTTTCCACCTCTTCTCACCGTATTGGACAGCATTACCGATTGGTTGCCCGATGTAGACACCATGACTACTTCATCTCTTACCACATATTCGCTGCTGTATACATTTTCTACTTCATTGCCGGAGGCATCAGTCATCACGTCTAATCCTCTTCGCAGATAGTGGCCGTGGTATTTATTGATAAATTTGATCCCGAATAGGGTATAGTCTTTGGGTAGTACGTTCCAATCTGCAGGATTGACCCTGTCCGGATTTTCAACGGCACTTTCTCCGGAGAGCAGAGTGTCCAGGTTTTCTATTTGCGTAATGCGGACTGGCACTACATAATTGACCATACCGGAAGGTGCAAAAGAGAGGGAGTCGTTGAAAAAAGCATTGTTCAACTGTATCGTAATTCTACCTTTGATATCTCCGGCAGGAATAACCACCGGGCTTTCAGTTTCAATGGTGTAATACTCCGGGGATAGCGCCTGTACATTGGCCACATTATCCAGCAGGCTGTTGTCTAGCTCAAAATGTATTGTTCGGTCTTCCTCGTTTTCATACACCCCACTCATGGTAACGCCGATTTCAAAGCGCTGATTGTTATCGTTTTCATTAATCCCTTGATCATAATCTCCCAGAATCAATGTGCGTATCGGGGTTTGGAAGGGAAAATAACCGGCTTGGGTCTCATAATCAGGATAGACAATATCCTGATTGTTACAGGAGGCGAGTATTAAAACCGCAAATACTGATAATATATTTTTAAGATTCATATCGTTTGAATTTTTGTATGTTGATCGTTATTCATCATAAAAATTACCAACCTTTATTCTGCTCCAGGTTGCTGAATTTGACGGTTTCTGATTGTGGAATTGGCCCGTAAATAGCCCGCTCACCAAACTGGCGCTGTTCCACAGCTATTGGCATGTATTGGTTACCATTATAGAATAGGCCTTTTACATCTTCATTCAGGTCAATCCCCCAGCGGCGCATATCCCAGAAGCGATGACCTTCAAAGCAAAGCTCCAGACGGCGTTCGTTACGGATCAGTGCCCGCATATCTTCCAGGCTGGTGACAGACTGCAAATAAGCGTCAGGTTGAGTGATACCGGCACGCTGCCGAATTGCCGAGATCACATCACGGGCCGACATGCCACCCACCATAAAGTTGGGGCCACCCAGTTCGTTGGCTGCCTCAGCAAATACCAAAAACATATCGGTGTACCGAAGGAAGATATTGAAATGTTCCTGATCGGTAGTAGTACCATCCGAGCTGATGGTAACATCAGGTCTGAGTAATTTCTTAAGGTAGTAGCCTGAGCGGGTAGATTTCTGGGAGATAGAATCCAGGCGGTTGATGCCTGCCCCCACGCCGGTGAAAATGGTTTTATCGCCAATCATATTGCCATTGTAAAGGATATATTGTGCGAGACGAGGGTCCCTTCCTTCGTAAGGATTGGTGGCATCATAGCCGGAGGTCGGGTCTGCAATTGGGTGTCCGTTTTCCATAGGAAAAGCATCTACCAAGTTTTGAGAGGGATTTACCCTTCCGTCACCATTGAGAGAAGGTGGCAACTGGTTTTCTTCAATCCAGGCCGCTCTGTATACAGAACTTCTCCACAAGAGCTCAGGTGAATATTTATCCCCATCGTCATCATAAAATTGTACGCCACCCTGGTCTAAACCGCCTATCCCACCGATATCATTAAGCAGTGCGGCAGAAAGCTCAGCGGCTTCCTGATAATAATTGCCGCTTCCATCCAGAAACGCAGGGCTGGCAGCCAGCAAAGCCAGCTTGGCCTGGAAAGCTTTGATATGCCTTCCGCTTATACGCAGGTCATTATTTGAGCCAAAGACAAACTTATAAGCCTCCAGGCTGAAAGACTCGTAAGGTGATGGCAAAGTGGTGACATCATCCGTATAGTCCATCGGTAAAATGTTCAGGGCTTCATTGAAATCAGCATTGATCGCATTTACCGTGGCTTCAAAGCCCAAACGGGGAACATTAAAATCCCCATCTGCCTCTACAAACTCAGTAAAGTAAGGAATGCCTAACAGCACGCCTGACTGCCCCTGTCCTCCATGTGCCTGAAGAATGTACAGGTGGTGCAATGCCCTCATTGCCTGAGCCTCACCCAACAAACGCATCTTAAACAGTTCATTGATTTCAGGGTCACGTTTCCATTGTACGTTGTCTATGGTCGTGATAAATTTGTTGATATAGAAAATAGGCTCGTATTTATCCCAACGGCTTGCCGGGTTGAACTGGGCTGTCCACTGCCCTACCGCCAAACGCCGAAAGCCGTTGTTCAGGTCGTTGGTTACTGCATCGTCAGTACCCACTCCGGTAAAAGTATACTGGTTGATCATTTCCGCGTAAGCGTTGATCAGTACCCCTTCCGCGAAAGATGGATCATAATTTAAGCGGTCAGCGCCCAAAGCATTTTCATCCACCGGCTCTATCAGTGCTTCGCAGCTTATACTTCCTGCTAAGCTAATGATGATGATATATTGATATAGACTTTTCATATCTGCGATATTTTTAAATTAAAACTGTGCCCTTAAACCCACTGAGAAATATCGGTACATCGGGTCTGAACCTATCTGTAGTTGTCTTTCCTGTTTGTTTTCTGCAAACTCAAGCAAATTAGATCCTGCAACGTACACGCTGATATGTTCCATATTGATGTTGTCTACCCAGTTGACCGGTAATGCATAGGTCAGCTGTGCTCTTTGAATTCTGAAAAAGGAATTGTTATACAGCCAAAAGGTAGAAGTTCTAAAATTATTATCGTTTTGCTGAGATGAAAGACGTGGATATGTAGCCGTAGCAGCAGTTTCCGGGGTCCAGCGGTTGCGCACCACATCCGAGTATTTATCATTTCCATCTACCCAGTAATAGTCATTACTGTCATCATCCAGCAGCAAATCATTGCCTGTTTCACCTACACCCAGCACGAAGAGACTCAAGCCTTTGTATTCAAAACGCAGGTTAGTAGCATAAGTCCAGGGAGCTTGCCACCTACCGATATTGACTTCATCCTGGTCATTGACTACGCCATCATTGTTCTGGTCTGAGTACCTGATATCTCCGGGCTGTACATCACCGTAAGCTGGGGCAGGCAAGTTTTCTTTCAGTGCGCCCTCATCCGTAAAATCATCGGTGCCATAAAAGCCTTGGTCTTCCAATCCCCAGATAACATCCAGTGGCAGCCCTTCTCTATTTTGATACTGATCATTGTATTTTTCATCTACTTTGAGGCGCTCGGTATTGGTGTACATCATTCTGGCACCGACATCAGCTTTCACCTGGCCAAGATAGCCGGAATAATTCATGCCCAGTTCTACCCCTTTATAGCGGTCTTTGTTATAATTACTATAAGGCATAAAGTCTTCGTAGTAAGCAGGAAACTGATTATTACGCCGAGTGACCTGATTATCTATATCTGTTTGGAAGACATTCATTTCTAACCAGAGGCTGTTGAAAAAAATACCCTCAAAGCCTATGTTCAGGTCTTTGCGTTGTTCGTACCCAAGCCTATTATTCTGCCCCTGCAATATTCTAGTTCCATTGTTGTTGAACCCATCAGCCCAGCCATAGCCGTTACCATTTTGGGCATAAATTTCTTGGTACAAATAATAATCCTGAATACCAACATCAGAGTTAATAATACCGGCAGAAGCCCTTAGTTTGAGGTAATTTACCCAATCAACATTTTTCACAAAATTCTCTTCACTCAGCACATAGGCTAGGCCAAGGGTAGGGGAAAATTTACTCCTATTGCCCTCCGGAAGTCTACCGGAAAACACATAAGCCGAATTAAAATCTACCAGTAGTTTGTTATCGTAATCATAATTTAGCCGAAATGCCACATGCGCATTTTTTTGGGACTGGGCTTCCTCTCTCACATAGGTGTTATTGGCAAAACCTATGAGAGAAGCATTAAACCCATGTTTTTCGCCGATTTGCTTTTCGTAGTTGAGCATTCCGTAGAATCCATAGCGGGTTACAAAATCCTGCGTACTGACATTTTCAGTCTGGTCTTTTCTATCCTGATCGCCCAAGCGGTTCAGTCCCACAATGGTATCATTGCTCCAGGTAGGCTCATAGATAGAATAGGTATTATTGACCGACAAGGAATAGATATTATAAAAATCAAAACTAACGTAGGTCTTGGCCGACAAGCCTTCTGCAATACTGTTCAGGTCAAAGTCAATGGCATTGTTTACCTGTGTCACCCGTGAAATGTATTCATCGTACCCTCCCGCCAAAATATCGCCTATTGGCGTATTGTCTTGAAAAGCTTGTGAGCCACCCAAGAGGCTGCCACTATACGTATTGGCCGCGTCTACCTGGCCTTTTAGCTCAGGATTACCCACTGTATCAATCATAGAAACGGGCAATAAAGGCGCAAATGTGTTAGGCTTACGGCTTGCACCCTGTTGAAATAGATTGCTTTTAGCTGTTTTATTCGTACTAATGACAGACACTACATCCAGGCTACTGGAAATAAAGTCGTTTACTTTAAAGTCAATATTACCCCGCACGTTGAAGCGGTTGGTTCCACTATTGGCGCCAGGGTTGAGTTTTGCCAGCGAACCGGAACCATTATATCCCAGGTTAACATAGTACTGGGTATTTTCACTGCCTCCGGAAAATTCCGTCAATATGTTGGTATAATTGGCACGTGGCCTTAAATATTCGCTGGAATAAAAATCTACATCAGGATAGCGATACGGATTGTCGCCACTACGAAAATCACTGATCTGCTGCTGAGAAAAAGCTGAATCCAAGCCGTCATTTAGTCGGGCTTCATTGTAATACTGCATATAATCAGCAGAGCCTAAATACTTTGGCAAAGAGATCGGCTCACGCACACCATAATTGACGATGACATTTGCTCGGCGAAATTTTGAACTCCCTCTTTTGGTGGTTACTACAATTACCCCGTTTTTACCCATAGCGCCATACTGTGCTACCGCATTGGCATCTTTCAGTATGGTAATTTGCTCAATTTCTTCTGAGTTCAGCAGGTCAATGGGCCTACCGGGAATACCGTCTACCACAATTAATGCATTGCCCAGTCCCCGGATGTTATCACTGCCGTACAGCCCGGTGATCCTACCGTACAAAGCATCCCTGACCCACTGGGTGTTGTCGTACTCCAGGTAAGAATCAGGTCGGATCGCAGATACTGAACCTACAACCTCTTTCTTACTTTCTTCGGTAAATCCCAGATTGATGGTATCATTGGCGATGAGCGAAGTGCGGTTTTGTTCTAAGACAACTTCCTGCACTTCTCCCTCATTTTCGTTTGCTTGTCCATACGTATTGGTTGCCAGGCAAACCGTATATATACACCCCAAGAGGAATGCTTTTTTGAGTAGTATTGAGTTTATCATGATTGTTGTTCTAATAGTGGAATAAAAATCAAAGGCCATTGGAGGTGATTACCAGCCCGGGTTTTGCTCAAAGCCCCTGTACAATTCAGTATCATTCTGAGGAAAAGGCAACCAGTAGTGCTTTTCGTCAAATACTTTGGTACGGACGAGTTCTTCCTTGAAGTAGGTATGGCCTTCGTCAAATCTCAGCCCTGTTTTCTCCTTATACCTGTCTAGTTCTCCGAGGCGCCATCTTCTCAGGTCCATCCAGCGGTGGCCTTCCCAGCTCATTTCTACGGCACGTTCCCGGCGGATTTCGTCCATGAATTTATTATTGTCAGCGGCAAACTGTACTGGGGCTACCCCTGCCCGATCTCTCAGCGCGTTGATCGCCTGCTCGGCTGTCAGGGGATAAGTAGCCGGGGCTTGCTGGGCACCAAAGGCAGCGTGTACAGCTTCAGCGTACATGAGATACACATCGGTAAGCCTCATGTGTAACCTGAAAGGCAGGTAGTTTCCTATCTGATTGTCAAACCAATTGAAAGAAAGGCCAAACCATTTTTTACATATATAACCGGTTCGGCTTCCCAAGTTAACCGTAGGATAACGGTGGGCCCCACCATCATAAAACTGCGCGTACCGGTCTTTTTCATTGTCACCACTGGCGGCGCCCAGGTTTTCTACCATTTGCTCACCATCCAGCATTACCCACTTATATAGACGGGGGTCTCGTCCCTCCCAAGGATTGTTAGGGTCATAGTTAGGGCTATCTTCGGTAGACAAACCATCGGCCATACCAAAATTATAGTGAATGTAGTTATGCGTAGGAAACTGCGTATCCTGCTGTTCGCAATGGCTGCCAATCTGGAAAGCCTGGGCCAGAAACCTCGGAAACCAACCGGTATCCCCAGACTGGCTGAAGATAAACTCGGTGCTACCCGGATAAAAATATCCGGTAGTTCCACTGAAAGAATAAAATACATCCTGATAATTCTCCATGGGTACAAGTTGATAACGCCCGGCGTCTACCAGCTTCAAGACTTCGGCAAAGGCATCGGCAGCCATTTGGCTCAGTTCTTTGTCATAAGCATAAGGGTCTTTAGAGTCAATCATCAATGGGCTGGCAGCAAACAGTAGGTTTTTACCTTTGAACGCCCATGCAGCCCCTTTGGTAGCCCTGAATTGATTGGAGCCTTTGGTTTTTTGCCCGGCAGGATGTTCGTTCCAGTCTACGGGCAGTAACTGGGCGGCCTTCTCAAAATCCTGATCTATCGCAAGTGCCGTTTCTTTGAAGGTTTTTGGCCTTTCCAACTGCCAACCTTCCGACTCCAGCGGTTCGTCAATATAGGGGATGCGTCCCCAGAATTTCATGATCTCATGATGAAAGAAGGCCCGGAAGAAATAAGCCTGTCCTAGCACAACATCTTTCTCTGCCTGGGTGGCATCTACCATCAGGTCTACCTTTTCAATCGCAATATTGGCTTTGCGTATTCCTGCCCAGCTGCTTTGCCAGATACCGGCACGTTCAAAAGGTAAATCCGCGTTAGAATTAGGGTTCTCATTGTAGAAAATAGAACCGATTCCAGTGCCACCTGTGCTGATCCAGTTCCAGTACCGACCCTGGTCAATGCGGTAGTCAAACTGCCAGTTTTGGGTACCGATGGCATCATCGCCATAGCACATATAGCTCTGCCAGTGGGTAGCGGTACCATAGTTGACCACCATCGCGTACATTTCTTCAACAAAGCCCTGGGCGTTGTTAAAATTTTTGAAGACTTCCCCCTGGTTGAGGTCTGTCTCTATGGTTTTATCCAAATAATCTTCGCATGAGGCTGTCACCAACAGGAGACATGCCATACTTAGTAATTTTATATATATTTTTTTCATGGCTTCTCTTGATTAAAAACTAACATCAAACCCAATATTGAAGCGCCTAAACGTAGGATAATCCCCCCTTACCTGTGTTTCACCTCCTCCATTGCTTTCCCTGTCATCCGGCAAATGCGACCATAAGAAAAGGTTGTTACCATTGACAAATACTTTGTAGGAAGTTCCGCCACCTCCTGTAAAATTATAGGCGACTTCTACATTTTTCAGTCGGATGTAGGAGGCGTCAAAATAATTCCGGTAAGCATCAGAACTGGCACCGCCTTTCCAACTGGGAAGAATGGCTCTACCGTTAGGGTTGTCCACTGTCCAGTAATCGGTGTTGTGTTCAAAATAAAGGGGGGTATATTTATGAAAATCCCATACGGTATGCTCTTTGGTAGCATTGTAAGCCCCATAAAACTGGACCATCACCGAGAGCCTCTTATAATTGGTACCTGCTGTCACATTCCAGGTATTGATAGGTTGCTGAGGATATCCATAAGGGGCCTGGTCGGTATTGCCATCATGGCGGCCATCGGCGTTGAAGTCCACCATGTCGTAGTATCCGGGCCTGCGGTACTGCATATCATTGGATAATGGGGTAGACATATACACATCGTCCCAGTTGGTCATCAAATCCCCGTTGATAGACCTTTTGTTTAGCCCGATGGGAAAGCCTTCGGTCTTGAGATGGGCGTCTTTAAGTTCAGGCTCTTCCCGAAAGAGTATTTCACTTTCTGCCCGGGTAAAGGCAAGGTTAGCCCAAAGCTTCAGACTGGTGTTGAGATAATGATTGAAGCCTAAAGCTATTTCGTAACCCTGTACGGAAGTCCTACCTACATTGAGGTCAGGTGCGTTGAAGCCTAAAAAAGAAGGGACACTTCGGTCACCACCTGCTACAATGATGTCGTTCCGCTCTTCTTTGAAGACATCTACGGTAGCGTTGATAAGATTGTTCATCACCGTGAGGTCAAAGCCTAAGTTGGCTTTGGTGGCAGTTTCCCAGTGCAGGTCAGGGTTGCCAATCACATCTTCTTTGTAGTAAGTGTACGGAGATTTGCCGTTCCAGGGGTTAGAATAGTTCAAATAAGCCGAGCCTCCGGATGTCCACTGCGAGATGTACCCCCAACGGCCGGAGACATTATCATCACCCACCAAGCCGTAAGAACCACGAATTTTAAACATATCTAACCAGCTGGCAGACTGCATAAAAGCTTCGTTGGAGACCATCCAGCCTAAAGCCGCTGAAGGAAATAAGTCAAACCTGTAGCCGGGACCAAATTTTTCAGAACCATTATAAGCACCGTTGACATCTACGAAGTATCTCTCATCATAATTGTAAGTGACACGGCCTACCCAGTCTTCTCTATACCGGGGAAACATGGAACCGTAGGCATATTCTTCCCGGTTCATCAAGGCCAAAACGCTGAGGTTATGTCTTTCAGCGAGAGTTTGGTTGTAGTTCAGGGAAAACTGATAGAACAGCCGTCTGTCCATATTATCATCATCCATGTCCAAAGGGTCATAGTACCAGGGCTGGATTACGTAATCAAACTGGTTATCACCAGGAGGTGTGATATATAATTCTTCACCATTTTCCAGATAACGCTTGTAGATGACGTTATCCAGGCCTCCGGGATTATCTTCCCTTATGCCACCCTCTCCTACAAAATTGTTATCATAAGCCAGCCTCCCTTTGAAGGTCAAGCCTTCTAAGATAAAATCCAGTTTTTGCTCCAGCCCAAAGTCAGTATTGATCTGTATCCTATGTTTTTGTACCGCACCTTTGGTTGTCATCACCATCAGCGGATTGGTAGTATCCCAAATATTGGCTGGGTCTTTTCCATAGGTGCCATCTTCATGAATAGGATAAAATAAACTGGGGGCTAGTCCATAGATACTGGAATACACCAGGCGAAGGTCATCGTTTCCTATAGTCTTTTGCACACCATAATAACCTGCAAGGTTTACAGATACCCGGGTGGTACTGGTGATATCAAAATCTATATTGCTGCGATAATTGAACCTGTCGTAACCAAGGTTCGGCTCATAAGTCCTGCCATTGTCGTACCCGGTAGCATCAAAGATATCCCCTACTCGCTGATAAGCTATCGCACCAAAATATTTGGCAAAGTCCGTTCCACCACGGACAGACAGGTTTACATTATAGTCCATGGCAAAATCTTTGAGTACAGCATCTGCCCAATCCACATTGGGGTAGCGCTCCATTTCGTACTGGTCGGCAGGATTACGGTATTTATCCATAATGGGTCGGGGCGTATAATCAGCCCAGGATTCTTCTATGCCGGTCAATTCACGTTCTATGGCATCATTTACTACACGTAATCCATTGTACGCATCTAGTTTTTGTGGCAATTTTGAAGGGGTCTTGAAAGTAGTGTTTGCTGATAATGAAAGCTGAGGCTTTCCTTTTTGCCCCCGCTTGGTAGTGATCAGGATAACACCGTTTGCCCCTTTGACCCCAAAAACAGCGGTCGCGGAGGCATCTTTAAGTACGGAAAGTTTTTCAATGTCATTGATATTGATATCATTCATACTTCGCTCGATACCATCTACCAAAATGAGTGGCTGGCCGCTTCCGTTCCAGGTGCTTTTGCCCCGGATATAAATCTCCGGGCTTTCTGCCCCTGGTCTTCCGGTAGTGCTTACCGTAATGACACCGGGCACCCTACCTGTAAGGGCTTGCCCTACTGTACTTACCCCGCCTGATTGCTTTAACACTTCACCCGAGGTTTGCACGATAGAACCTACAATACTTTCTTTTTTCTGCTCTCCATAACCGATGACGACCACCTCTTCCAGCGCTTTGATATCCGGGATCAGTTGAATATTGATCACCGAACGGCCCTGAATGTCAATTTCCTGGGTAGTATAACCGATAGAGGAATATACCAGCGTGTTGGCGTTATCATCAATGGTGAGCGAGTAGTTACCGTCAACATCCGTCACTGTACCCACGGTTGTCTCCTTCACCAGTACGTTGACTCCAGGAAGCCCTTCCCCGCTTTCCTCATCGGTTACTTTACCTCTGATGGTTTGAGCCAGGCTTTGCTCCTTTCTTAGGTAAGCTTGGCTGTTTAGTGGTTTGACCAAATGTTGTCGCTGCACTTTTTCGCCGTAGGCTATGAGTCGCATTTGTTTGTTTTGTAGCGGCAAAACTTTACCCTGCTCTTTGAGCGCTGCATAAATCACATAATGTTTCTCACTTATTTTCTCGTAATCAAGCAATAAAGGGGGAAGTAATTTATCTAATACGGAGTTCAGGCTGTCGTAAGAAAGGTTGTTAACCACATCAGCGTCCACAAATTTATCTTTAACCAACTGGCTGTTGAAGTTAAAGCGTACTTGGTAATATGATTCCAGGGATAGGATAATCCCTGATAAAGCTTTCCTATCCTTTTGCACGGGATCATTGTTTACACCCTTGAGTGGCACAGCGGATGCCAACTGCTGGGCATGCAGGCCAAACCCTAGCAGGCTAAGTACCAGGAAGAATGAAAAACATCGGTGAAAGTGTTTCATAGTTTACTTTGTTTTAGGTTGAAAAAAAATCCCATCTCTCGTTACCACTCCGCCAGATGGTTTATTCAGTACTTTTTATATTAATTAGCTTTCCTTCTTTGGCTATTTGAAGGTCAAAAGATCTGGCCAAGGTCTTAAGCAGCAAATCCAACTGGTCAGCCGGGTTGGAACCAGTAAAGCGTAACTGTGCCAGACTGTCATTTTCAAAAGTGACCTCAAACCCATAGTTATCATTAATCATCAGTGCTATTTCCCCTAAAGAGGCATCTTTGAACAAGAGTAGATTATTTCTCCAGGAAGTGTATAGTGCTGTGTCTACCATTTTTTGGTTGACTTGCTGCGTTTCGCGTTCATAGGCGATCAAGTCACCAGGCTGCATGAGCCATTGTGCCGCCGCCCCTGCTTGCTGTGCCTGTACTTTCACTTTACCGGAGTTAAGTACGACAGTAGCCCTGTTTTTACGGCTGTTTACATTGAACTGTGTGCCTAATACTTCCACACTTAGTTCATTGGAGGTATGCACCAAAAATTTTCTATCATCTTCTGTATGTACCACCGAGAAAAAAGCTTCCCCTTCCAGCCATACTTCCCGGACGGAACCCTCCTCCCATTGTTCATTAAGGCGAAGTTCAGAATTGGCATTGAGCGTGACCTCAGTGCCATCAGGAAGAATAAGCGTTTTCTTTTCCCCAAAGGAAGTAGCGTAGTTTAAAGCCTGATCCTGCTTGTAGAGGAAGAATATTCCTGACAACAACAGTATGCCAGCCACAGCCGCCGCTACCTTCCACCAGGGGATACCGGGCTGGCTTTGGGCATTGGAAACGTTGGATTCCCTTTGGTTAATTATCTTGTCAAAGATAAGGTCGGCACGTTGTTCGTCTAATTTGGGAAGTGGGTCGAGTTTGGCTTTTACTTCTTCTATACCGGGTAAACCATCAACATTTGTTGACGTTTTCAGGTAACTGATAATCACCGCTATCTCTTCGAGCGTACATTCATCCGAGAGAAACTTAAAAAACAGTGATTTGATATATTGATGGCCAGCCAATGTGTAATGGTTTTAGGAACATTAATAAACCTAATACACATGGGCAGGGAGACAGGACGATCCGGGAAGTAATTTTTTTTTCTTTTAATAGAAGAGATGCATGAACAAAAGGATATTAACCGCAATATCGGTATGCATACGTAAGTATTTTTTGATGGTCTTGAGCGCTTTCACCATCTGGTCTTTGACGGTATGCTGAGAGATGCCCAGCTGAAGGGCGATCTCCTCATGGCTTAGCCCTTGTGTCCGGCTCATCTGAAAGATCATTTGCCTTTTGGGTGGCAAGCTCGCGACTGCTTTGTCCTTAAAAGATTCCAGGTCGCGGTAAACCAGTTGGTCTTCCGTGCTATAGTGGGCATCCTGACCGTTGTAAAAAAGTTGTTGCTTGAGCTTTTGGTCGTAAGCTGCGCTTCTGAGCATATTGTAGATGTGGTTCCGGGTGATTTTGTAGAGATAAGCTTTGACAGACAGGTCAGCGTTTAAATCCCTTCTATTTTGCCAGAATTTCAAGAAAACTTCCTGAATTGCTTCTTCGGCGAGCACACTTGATTTTGTCAGCTTATAGCTGTATCCATAGAGCACGTCTTTGTATTGATCAAAAATAACCCTAAAAGCCTGGTGATCGCCTTTGGCCACTTTCTCAATAATTTCCCGTTCAATATTTTTGCTATTTTGTACCAAAACTAAGCGCTGAGTAATAGAGTTAGGTTGTATTTTTCGTATAAAAACTCTGATAACTTAGCTATTTTACAACAATAACAAAAATGCAGGCTTTAATTTTATGATTTTTTAATTAACATACATGCAAAAGTGAAGCAATATACTCAATACTTATAGGTAACCGTAAGCCCAGAAAACGCGGAACTTGGTTCCTTGACTTCATGTCGCAGTTCCAGACTTGCACAGAACTAAGTTCCGCGCTAGATAGGGTTCCGCGCTAGGTAGAAGCTAGATTAGGAAACAATTGATTTTAAGCAAATACTATTCAATGATGTTTAGCATTCTAGGGTTGGTGGATTAAGTGTTGTTGATCTTTCTCCAATTTGCTTCTCAAAGCATTATAATCTATATCCTGTACAGCTACTTCATTATCTATTGCTTGTACGGCAGCGGTCGCCGCAGATTGTCCCAGCACCATAAATACCGGCTCCATACGGATAGAACCAAAGGCAATATGGCTAGCTGAAAGGCAAACCGGCACCAATAGATTTGTCGCTTCATCCTGCTTAGGGATGATAGAACGATAAGAAATGGGATAGGGAGGAAAGCCACCTACTTCCACATTACCTTCGTTTTTCACCTGAGGTGTACCACTCTCATCTTCAATGATTATACGCTGACAGTTGTGAGAATCCATCGTGTAAGCCGCTAGGCCTATGGGATCTTCGATTTCCTCTTCGCCTACACAATTGGCTTGGGTCATGACGTATTCACCCATCAACCTGCGGGCTTCCCGCACGTAGAGCTGTGGCGACCAGTTGCCATGCGCTTCGTACTCATCTTTGGGATAGCCCCACTGGCTTATTGTTGACTGAAGTATGGCAGGGACACGCGGGTCGGTAGCATAAAAATAAAGTAGTCCCTTGGTATAATCTTCATGGTCTTTGATGATCGCCTCCCGTTCTTCATAACTAGCTTCCGGGTAGTTATGGCTCCAGTCTATCATATCGGTGGAGAAGCCCCCCCGGTTGTTGATATCTGTTTTATCGTTGGGCATCAGGCTCCAGATGAAATACTGGTTGATGCGCCTCATATCAGGCTGTGCCTTAAAAAGACGGGCCAGCAGTTCATATTTGGAGGCATCATAATTTTCAGGCTCTGTGATAGGAACCTTATTTTCCTCATCGTTAGTCAAGCAGATACGAAAATTATAGGTCTGAACCAGTTTATCCCCACTTCCCTGTTCGGCAAGTTCAGCTTCACTAATCCCCCAAACTAATCCACTTTCAGGGTCGCTAGGCGTAATATAAGGATCTACACCATCGGGAAACTGGTGGCCATCTAGCAGTTGTACGCCATTGTAGGTTTCTCCATACATGCTATTGGCCTCTCTCCCCACAAAATAACTCACTCCGGCAGCAGCCATCAGATCACCTTCGTAGGTAGCGTCAATAAACATTTTTCCGCGATAGATAGTCCCATCTTCCATGGCGATTTCCGTGATGGCAGCACCTTCTTTGGTCACGCCATCTTCCCGGTTTAACTTTTTGCCGGTCACCAACTCAACATTCTCCGCAGCGATCATCTTCTCATAGACATCCAAAGCGGCCGATGGCTCAAAAGTCCACATGGCATCTTCTCCCTCTTCGGTACGGGTCTGCCCACCATCCATATACTCAGACGGCTTCTGCCATTCCCAGTTTGCAGCGTCTTCGTAGTATTTTTTTATATTTTGGTAAAACTCCCTGGAAATTCCTCCGATAGCACTTTTATTCCCAATATCGGTCTGACCCAATCCACCGGTGGTCATCCCTCCTATTCTCTGGTAAGGCTCAATTAATACCACGGACTTATCCATACGGGCAGCCTGTATGGCAGCTGCGATGCCGCCGGATGTACCACCATAGATGACGATATCATATTCGGATGATTGATTATTTTCCTGGGTTGAGTCGGTTGATGCGCAGGCAAAAGCAAAATATGCCAGCAAGATTAAGCTAATTTGTTTCATAGTATAGTTTATAGGTCAGCTGGTTGAGTATCCTCTAAAATGAGTTTCTGGTCGTCCTTATGCAGTTTGGTCTTCAATTTTTCGTAATCTACATCCTGTACTGCTACTTCATCGTCTATTGCCTGTACAGCAGCAGTAGCCGCGCTCTGTCCCAGGATCATAAATACCGGCTCCATGCGGATGGAACCAAAAGCGATATGAGAGCTGGATGCACAAACGGGCACCAGTAGGTTTTCGCACTCTTCTTTTTTAGGAACCAATGAGCCATAAGCGATTTCATAAGGCTCAGGAACTGCTACCCCTATATCTCCTTCATTCTGGACATAACCATCGGGTTTTACATAGCGCTGGATGTTGTGGGAATCCATGGTGTAAGAGCCCATTCCCACTGAATTTGGTGTTTCCTTTTTGTCCAATACATCATTTTCTGTCATCACGTACTCACCAATCATACGCCTGGCTTCCCTCACGTAGATCTGATGCGACCAGTTACCGTTATCCGTGAACTCATCTTTGGCTAAGCCCCAAGTTTGCATTTCATTGCGTATTTCCTCAGGCACACGGGGATCATTGGCGGTAAAATACATCAGCCCCTTCTGGTAGTTCTCATGGTCTTTGATGATCTCTTTGCGACGCTCATAAGAAGCCTCGGGATAATCGTAATTCGCGCCGATATAATCGGTGCTGACCGGCCCATGATTGTTGGTATCAGTCTTCCGGTTGGGTATATTATCAAACTTGTTAAAGGTCTCTCTCCATCCTTTATCATATACCCTGGCTAGTATTTCGAAGCGGCTGGAGTCGTAACCCTCAGGACGGGGAAAAGCCACACGGTTATCGGGGTGGTTGCTCAGACACATACGGAAGCAATAAGCCTGAATTTTATCATCCGCTTCTCCATACTCACCGGGCTCTTCATCAGAAATCAAGGGCAGCAATCCACTGGAAGGATCACCAGGAACAGTATATGGATCAATATCTTCGTTAAACCAATGCCCGTGATGCAACACGCCAACTTGTATACCATTCCACTCTTCATCATATACGCTGTTGGCTTCCCGGCCTACATGATAACTCACGCCTGCTTCCGCCATCAGGTCGCCTTCGTAGGTAGCATCAATGAACATTTTACCCTGAAACACTTTTCCACTCAGGGTCTCCAAACTGGCAATGCGCCCCTCTTCCATCTTAACGCCAATTTCACGGTTCAGCCATTCATCACGATATATCTCTATTTCATGCTCTCTGACAAAATCTTCAAATACTTTTTCAGCCACATGCGGCTCAAAAATCCACATGGTGCGGTTCTCCCCATCTAAGGCCACGGTACCCTGACCTTTGTTGCCAAACTCATCTCTTTTCTGCCATTGCCAAGTTTCAGTCTTTTGGTATTCCTGATACACTTTATGGTAAAACTCCCGGGAAAGCCCACCAATCACTTCTTTATTCCCGGTATCGGTAAAACCGAGTCCACCTGCACTTAAGCCTCCCAGATGCGTATCCGGTGACACCATAATTACTGACTTACCCATTCGGATTACCTGCACGGCGGCAGTTACGGCAGCGGCAGTGCCTCCGTAGATGATAACATCAGCTTGATGAATCTCGCTATCTCCTGCATCGTTGGAAGCTGTTTTCTTTTGCGAACAAAAGGTCAGCGTTAGCAATAGCAAAAGGAAGGAAAAGTGGCCAAAAGTTTTCAAAAAAGAGTGTCGCATATTTCAGGTTGTTGGGTTTCTTGAATTTAAATATAAGAAAGCTAAGGTAGATTAATAGACTGCCTTTGTATAGGCTTGAAGGTTTGTCATATTTAATCATCATCCGTCCTTTCACTATTAAGCAATTTTTGTAACCTCTCTCTCATTTGGGCGGCTACATCCGGCTGATCCAGATAGAGGTTATTGCTTTCTGAAATATCCTTTGACAGATCGTATAATTCTCCCTCAGGTTCACCTGCTTTGGCTTTGTAGTCGCCTTCCCCTATAAATTTCCATTTTCCTTCTCTGATACCCAAAACATTACCGCTGGACTGTATCACTACTTCGTGTCTGATTTTTTGATCTTTTCCCAACAATACCGGAAGTTGATTGTAGCTATCTACCCCAGCATTTTCAGGAAGTTCATAATCAATGAGGGCAGCCAGCGTAGCCATCACATCGTTGAGTGCAAATAGTTGATTAGAAACTGCCCCTTCAGGAAAATGTCCTGGCCAACGGGCGATGAAAGGCGTTCTCACCCCTCCTTCCCAGGCTGACCATTTTGTACCTCTTAAGGAACCATTAGGATGATGAACATCTTCATCAAAGTCAATGGCTTTATTGTCGGCGGGACTATTGCTGGCCTCGGTCAGGTCCATCTCATGGCTGGTGCCTGTAAACTGAGAGCCATTATCACTGGCAAAAAGTACAATAGTATTTTCGGCCAGGTTTAAATTTTCCAGCTTCTCCAATACTTTGCCGACATAATGATCCAGTTCATGCACATAATCTCCATAAGCTCCCGCCTTTGTTGTACCCAGAAATTCTTTGCTGACAGCCAATGGAATGTGGGGTACATAAGGGGCATAGTACAGGAAAAATGGTTGCTGGGCCTGCTTATCTGAATACTGTTGTAGAAAATTCAGTGTGCTGTCGGTAATGAAGGGAAGATAATCTTCCAGCGGAACTGTCTTGATATGATCTTTATTAGGCGTGGCTTCAATGGTGTACAGATCATGCCCAATGGCGCCCATGATCTTTTTGTTTTCCAAAATCCAGCACTCGCTGGCACAACTGAAGCCCAGCCAATGGTCAAAGCCATGATCAATAGGGCCATTGTATACCGGCTTATTTAGGTCAATATTTTCTCCATTATTATCTGCTCTGAACTTGCCATAACCGACCGGCTTCTGACCATCCAAAGTAGGGAAAGAAGTACCCAGATGCCATTTACCAAAACCGGCCGTAGCATAACCTGCTTTTTGCAGCATTTCAGGCAGGGTAAGCTGCCCCGAATCTATCATAGAAGGCTCATAATTGGCCATCACTCCCGACTTCTTCCAACTCCTCCAGGGATAAGTTCCGGTCATCAGGGCATAGCGGGTAGGTGAGCAAACAGAGACAGGCGTGTATGCATCCGTGAGACGAATTCCTTCTGAAGCCAGCTGATCCAGGTGGGGTGTCGGCACCAGGGATTTATTGTTATATACTTGTAGATCGCCATAGCCCAGATCATCCGCCAGTATGATGAGGATATTAGGCGGTTGATGCTGTTGTGCTTCTACCCTTTTGAAAGTGAGCAACATCACTAACAAAAAGAGGCATTTCACACTGCTCAAAATATACAGTCTCTTGCTCATATCAATTTCTATATGTGCCAATTTGGTCAAGTTACTGATCAATGTTTCCTACTCAATTTTTAAAATCTGTTTGTCCTTAACTAACTGTTTCTGCAAAGCATCATAACTCACCTCGTGCACATTCTGACCTTTGTCTAAAGCCAGACAGGCAGCAGTAGCGGCCGACTGGCCTAATACCATAAAAACCGGTTCCATCCGTATAGAGCCAAAGGCTACGTGAGAACTGGAGACACAAACCGGCACCAGTAAGTTAGTAACCTCATCTTGTTTTGGAAGAATACACTCATAAGGAATCTCATAAGGGCCATCCACCTTGATCGTAAAATTACCTTCATTGATCAGTTCCCCTTCCTCGGTGACCACACGCTGAATATGGTGGCTGTCCAGCGCATAAGAACCAATACCGATCGCATGCGCCTTGGAAGTACTTTTCTCAATATCCTGTTGGGTCATCACATACGCTCCCATCATTCTCCGTGATTCACGAATATATACTTGGGGAGTCCAATGATCATTATCAACATATTCATCTTTTGGATAGCCATATTTCAGCATCTCCGAGCGTATGGATTCAGGAACACGAGAATCATGACCGATAAAGAAAAGAAGTCCTTTGGTAAAACTGTGATGATCATCCAGAATCTCTTTTCTGCGTGCATAATCAGCCTCAGGATAGTCCCAATTGGCACCAATATAGTCGGTAGAAAAAGGACAGCCGTCATTGATATCGGTCTTCTGATTGGGCACCGGATCTATCTTAAATAAGACCTGCCGGATATTATCCAGCTTGTGTGCCGCTATGTACCTGGCCAAAAGTGTATACTTGCTACTGTCGTAATCATCAGGTCGGGTAAGTGTAATGAAATTAGTCGTATCAGTCGTCAGGCAAACTCTTACATTATATGCCTGCACCTTATCGTCACCTGTACCCGGGGCTTCTAGAGGTACATCTTGTATCCCATACAACAAATCACCATTTTCATCATAAGGATCTACCCTGGCATAGCCTCTTTGCTCTGCTCCCGAAATATAGGGATCTACTTTATTAAAATATCGCTTGGGTTGTCTAATATCAGGATCATCAGGCAACACACCCGCCAGACTTTCATCATAGGTATCCCTGGACTCCCGCCCTACATGGTAAGACACACCCGCAAGCGCCATGAGATCCCCCTCATAGGTAGCGTCAATAAAGATTTGGGCACTATAGGATTCCCCTGACTCCATGTGTATAGACGTGATCTTGTTTTCTACTTTGGTAACTCCTTTCTCCAGGGATAATCTTTCACCCATAATAAGTTTCACGCCGTCTTCATCCAGCATCCTGCGATAAATACTATCTGCCACATGCGGCTCAAAACTTATGATAAGAGGCTCGCTTGCCTTCATAATTCTCTCACGCTGAGAATCTTCTACCTTCCAGGCGCTTTCCTGCTCATAATGTTTGCGAATACGCATATAAAATTCAGCAGCTATACCGCCTACAGTTTCTTCCCTACCGTAGTCCGTCCATACCAAACCTCCGGTCGTCATGCCTCCCAGATGGTTGGTGGGTTCTATCAACAAGACATTCTTGTTCATCCGGGCTGCCTGTATGGCTGCAACAATTCCACCTGATGTGCCTCCATAAATGACAAGCTCATAAGCATTTTCTACCTGTTGCCCGTTTTCCGCATGTTGGCAACTGAGGCATAAAGAGATTAAGAATATATGGATTAGCAATAACGTAAGACGCATGTAAAAGGAGTAATAAGGTATTTTGACAACAAAAATTAATGGCAAGGAACATTACAACGAATGATCCTTGCCTTAAAAACACATCAGTATCCGGGATTTTGGTCGGCCTGGCTAAGGGCTTCATTGTTATCAATTTCTTCCTGGGGAATAGGCCAGAGTAAAACTGAAGGTGAATAAGTAAAACCCGAGGCGGTTAGCAATTCTTCCACCCGGTCATACCTTAGCATGTCAAACCAATGTTTATCTTCCAGCATGAACTCTTTGGCCCTTTCATCAAAAATGATGTCCAGGTATTCATCTGCGGATAAACCAGGGGCAAAATCCACCGAAGGGTCAGGGGTATCGATATCTTTGCCATAAGCCCTGCGCCGGATCATATTGATATATTCTAGTCCCTGTGCTGATAAATTTCCATCGGTGCGCACATCACACTCAGCATACATATACAAGGCATCTGGCAGCCTGTACACCGGAAGGTCGTTCCCATGATTACCTTGTGCCTCGCTGTCAATGTATTTTTTATACAATATGGGCTCACTTGCGGTCAGGAATGTGGAATCAGCAGGGGTGCTGTACAGGTTCAGATTCCTGCGTAAGTCGGTAGGGTCCCAGGTGGAAAGAAAAGAATTTGTGTTTCCTAAAAGAGTTCTGAAACCAGAAGAAGAATACCCCGCATTGGCATTGTGGATATAAGGAGCCATTGAACTACCCAAACCGTCAATTTTGGCAAATTTTATAGAAAAGACATCTTCCGAATTGGTTTCCCGGTTCACATCGTAAATATCTAAAATCTCAGGTTCCAGGGAATATTCACCGGTAGTGATCACTTCTTCTGCTTTTTGCATCGCTTCGTCATATCGTTCTAACGTCAGATAGACCTGGGCCAGTAAGGTTTGCGCGGCCCCTATAGTAGCCCTGAAAAGTTCGGTAGGTGCCGTTTGCTCCGATCTCATTTTCAAGCCCTGTACAGCCTGTAGTAAATCTTCAATGATCAGGGGATATATATCAGCTACCGGAGTGCGGGGAAAGGAAAAAGGTACGATGGTAGAAATTTCTTCTTCCTGTAAGGGCACTGCCCCCCAAAGACGTACTAAGTTGAAATAATTCAGGGCACGCAAAAAATGTGCTTCGGCCAGCAGGCGGGTTTTCAAATCTTCGTCAATTTCCATGTCAGGAATGCGTTCCATCACCGCATTGGCCCGGTTGATAGATAAATAAGCCAAACGCCAGATCCCGGCAATCCGGTCTATATTGGTTTGATCTAATTGATAAACTCCGGAGGGTTGATGAGACCCCCTGCCCAGACTATACTCAGCTTTTAGTTCTACTTGTATAAAAAATTGTTGCCCATAATAACCATTTGTGGCAAGGGGCTGGTACGCTGCATTAACGGCAGCAATGGCATCATTTTCAGTTTGGTAGAACTGCGCATCGGATAAAAATGATACTGGTTCCTCGTCCAGATAACCATCGCAACCCATTACCAGCGTGAACGATAGTAAGCATAATATCTTTTTCATGTGTATGTCTTTTTAATAGGTAATCATTATTAAAATCCGAGGTTGATCCCGAAAGTAAAGGTGCGGGCTGAGGGATAACTACCCAGGTCAACGCCCAACCGCAGGTCCGCATTACCGCCTACCGTACTATTGCCAAAATTATTGATCTCAGGATCATACCCACCGTATTGGGTAAGGGTCAGTAAATTTTGGCCTGAAGCGTATACTTTTGCCGAACGTAACCATTCCACTCCTATATTGGAGAGGGGAAGATTATAGCCTATTTGCAGATTTTTTAATCTGAGGTAAGAAGCATCTTCTATCCATTCGTCGGAACCTCTGAAATTGATGCCTGAGCGGGGGCGAGGGTATTTTGCATCCGTATTCTCGGGCGTCCAGTAATCTGCTGCCTCTACAAATTGGTTATAACCCCTTGTGAGGGAGTTGGCATTTCTGAAATTATCCAGGCGCACCAGCTCTGTCCCTTCTACGCCTTGAAAAAATACATTCAGTTCTATGCCTTTCCAGGAAAAATTAGAGTTAAGACCATAGATAAAATCGGGAAAGAAATCACCAAGGATGGTGCGGTCATCGGTATTGATCGTGCCGTTGCCATCCAAATCCTGATAGGTAATATCACCGGCTTCGTCCAATCCGCCCCACAGGTATCCAAAATAAGAACCCAGGGGTTTCCCTTCCCGAATGATGTGGAAAGATCCGGCAGTGGCCCCGCCCGGCAAACTTGCTGCAAACACATCGTTGCCATCTTTGAGTTTGGTAACTTCATTGGCATTGGCAGAGAAGTTGGCATCTATTGACCATTTAAAATCATTCACGAGTATATCGCCGCCCAGGCCTAGTTCAATTCCGGTATTTTTGAGTTCTCCGATGTTCTGGGTAACACTACTGTATCCTACCGAAAGGGGCAATTGAATCTGGGCTAGTAAATTGGTGGTTTTTTTGTTGTAAAAATCAGCCGTAATCCGGATTCTTTCGTCCATGAAACCCAAATCTACTCCTAGGTCAAACTGACTGGTTACTTCCCAGTCCAACTCAGAACTTGGCAAATTAACAGGCGCAACGCCCACTACAATCTGTTCTCCGGAAGAGAGGGTATTTGCGCTGAGGCGCTGTTGCGATAAATAAGAAGGAATACGATCATTACCGGTTTGTCCCCAGCTTACCCGTATCTTAAGATTAGAGATACTGCTCATATTGTCCATAAATGCCTCTTCATTCACCCGCCATCCCAGGGCAAAGGAAGGGAAAAAAGTCCATCGGTTTTTTTCTGCCACCCGGGAAGATCCATCATAGCGGCCTGTCACTGTAAACAGGTATTTGTCCTGTAATACATAATTAATTCTTCCCAGTACAGACTGCTGGCTCCAGATGGTACCTCCAGAATTGGGCACATCAATAATAGCCCCTGAAGAAAGGTCTCCTGTTTCCAGCACATCGGTTACAAAATCCCTGGAACCGGCATCAAAAAACTTATACTCATTGCGCTGTGAGGTAAACCCTACTACGGCATTGATGGCATGCTGGTCAATAGTTTTGTTGTAGCTAAGGGTATTCTCATTGAGGATATCAATAGTTTCTGAACTCGAGATAGAAGCTACTCCATTTACATTTGTGCCGGGAATGGTCCTTTTTGTATAGCCATCACGCCGACTGTTGGAGTAATTCACGCCCAAAGAAACCCTGGCTTTCAAACCTTCTATAATCTCATATTCTCCGTACAGCATATCAAACAGGCGAGTGGTTTTGCGCTCGCTAAGCCGTTGGGTGATTTCCGCTACACCATTACCAATAGGATCGCTAAACCCTCCGTATTCCTGAATATCCATTTGGGCAAATGACCCATCTTCCTCCATCACCGGGCGGGTAGGGTAATCCGTAATTACCAGTGAAACAGGTCCCTGGTCCTGTCCTTCCGGAAGGTCGTTTTCTACAATTAGACTGGCCTGGAAGCTGTTAGAAACTTTGAAGCGGCCAATTTGCTTATCAAGGTTAGCCCGGATGGTTCCTCGGCTAAAGTCTGTATTCTGTACAATACCCACCTGGTCAAAATAATTGGCAGAAACCAGGTATTGAGTAGTTTCGTTGCCCCCATTAAAAGAGAGCGAATAATTCTGAATAGGCGCGGTACGGAAAATCTCATCTTTCCAATCGGTGTCATAGGGCAAATTGTTCAGGTCAGGGAAAGGAAGTTCCGTGCCCCCATCATTCATTACCCGGGCATTGGCAATTTCTGCAAACTGTCGAGCATTCATTACGTCAATGGTGTTGGCTACCTGCTGGACACCATAATAGACATCCAGATTGATATTATCGGTGTCTTTCGCCCCTCTTTTGGTGGTAATAATCACCACACCATTGGCACCCCGGGAACCATAAATAGCCGTAGCTGAAGCATCCTTAAGTATTTCAATAGATTCAATATCATTCGGGTTGATGGCATCCAAACCAATGCCCCCGATAAAACCGTCTACCACATAGAGAGGCTCGTTACCTCCCAAAATAGAGTTGGCACCCCGGATGCGCACGCTAATACCTCCTCCAGGTGCATAAGAATTCTGGATCACTTGCACCCCCGGCGCCCTGCCCTGCATGATCTGCTGCACATTGTTAACAGGCAATGCTGTAATTTCTTTCTGAGAAATGGAGGAGACTGAGCCTGTCAAATCGCTTTTCTTTACCGCACCATACCCAACTACCACTACTTCGGAAAGCGATTGTATGTCTGGCAATAAGGTTACATTGATCACATTTTGCCCTTCAATTTCTATCTCTTCGGACACATAGCCAATGGAGGAAAATAGCAGCGTATTCACATCATCACTTACTGTAAGCCGAAAGTTACCGTCTACATCCGTCACCGTACCGTTGGTAGTGCCTTTTGCAAGTACATTTACACCTGGTAAAGGTTCTGCATTTTCTCCGTCGGTTACCTTACCACTGATGGTCTGCTCCATGATCTTCAGCTTACTCATCATACGTGAAGAAATTCTTTCCAGCCCGCCTTCATTAGTCCTTTCATTTTTTTCAGCAGGAGGGTTATTAATTTTTTCCAAGCGCTTGTGGTCTTTAACTTGCGCTCTTTTCTTCTGGATGACATAATAATCCTCATACACTTTCTCGAAAGTAAGCTGGTAAGGACTTAATAAGTCGGTAAGCAATTGTTCTATGTGTACCTGGTTCTTATCATGATTCTCTGAAAAGAGCTTTTCAGAAGACTTAATTACTTTATCATCAATCAGCCCACTTTCGTAGATAAATTTCACTTTGTACATTTCTCCGAGTTCATTTAAAAACTCAGAGAGCCTTTGTGAATCTTGTGTTTTAGAGATAACCTTATCGGGTGTTCGCAAGGCTAAATTTTGAGCTGATACCCCCTGTGAGAAGAACACCATATTTCCCGTACAGAGGCAGAAAAGTAAGCATAACTTCGCTTTTCGGGATAATTGAGGAGGTTTGTTGGTAGGTTTACATTGCATAGTTTTAGAATTTAATAAACACAGTATATTTGATGAGTTGCCAACTTGGCTTTTTAAACCGGCGAGACTCGGTCAAGATTCTATAGCTGAAATCCAATAGGATTGGATGGACAGTTTTCTTACTCCAGATAAATTTTTGAACCTTTCTTAGTTAACTTGATTTCAAAGGTCTTCTCCAAAAGGGTTGTCAGGACTTCAAAATCCTGCACTACTTCCCCACTGAGTTCCTTGCTCAGGACAGATGAATCATTTACAATGATCTCCACGCCATAAGTGTCTTCCATCCCTTGAAAAACTTCTGCCAAAGCGGTGTGGTCAAATACGATAGTGCCCGCTGTCCAGGAGGAATAATCAGCCGGGTTGACTACTTTCTTTTCCAGTATTTCTTTAGCCAGGGAGTAGGTCACCTTATCCCCTGGTGACATCATTAGGCTTTCAGGCTGAGATGTTTTTTGCAGGTCAAGCCTGACTTTGCCCGTACTGAGCACCACGTCTGTTTTCTTACGACGTGTGTTTACATTAAATTCCGTACCCAATACATTGACCACTAAATCATCCGTATGTACACTGAAAGGAGCATCATCACGAGTGTGTATCACTTCAAAAAAAGCTTCGCCATTCAGCCAAATTTCCCGGGGCTTCTCCGGGTGATAGCGCAGGGTAGAATTGGCATTTAATACCACTTTTGTGCCATCACTAAGCTCAATGGATTGGGTCTCACCATAAGCCGTTTTTATTAACTCCCCATGGGGTTTTATCAGGAAAAAGATCATCCAGGCACTTAGCAAAAGCAAGCTTACTGCGGCAGCAATGCGGTACCCTACGTATTGTCGCTTGGGCTGGTGCTTTTCTTGCTGGCTGATTCTTTGATAGATACCCGCTAAGTTTTTCTGCTCATCGGTATCAAACTGGTAATGAGCATCCTCTTTTCGGGCTTCTATCCGTCCCAGTAGATATTTTTCATAAAATATTTGCCCGTCAGCCGTTGACAACCATTCCAATACCCTGGCTGCCTCTGCCGGGCTGGAGCGATTTTCAAAATAGCGTTTAATAACATCAGGGGCAGGTCTTTTCATATATAGTATTGTGCTTTTTACTATATACTACACAGCAAAAGGGATTACGTATATTAAAAAGTGAAAAAATATTTTACTGCGGGATAATTGCTACCATAGGTGGTTAAGCAAAGAGAAAAGAATAAGCTTGGCAGCGTGCAACTGAATCAGCGCACGAAGCTTACGGGAAGATTGGCTTAAATACATTTTGACGGTATTGACAGAAATATCAAGTTCATGCGCAATCTGTTCATGCGATAGTCCTTTATACAGGCTAAGCTTTAGTATGCTCCTTTTGAGTTCAGATAGCTTGCCTACCTCCTGATTGATTTGGGACTGGATCTCATGGGTGATCACTGCATCTTCCGTACTATTTACACTATGATTTTGGTTACTGGCAAAACGATAGTTTTTAAGAATTTCATTTTTGCGGGTCCTCACAACATTTAAGATATGGTTCTTGAGGCAGGTAAAAAGAAACCCCTTCAGGGAAAGTGTCGCATCCAGTTGCTCACGTTTTGTCCATAGTTTGCAAAAGATCTCCTGCACGGCATCATCTGCCAGTGCTTCGCTTTTCAATTCCTGAAATGCAAATACCTTGAGGGAATGGCAATACTGATAATAAATCTCCTCAAAAGCCGACTGGTCGCCTTCTCTTAGGTTTTTCACCAAGCTGTAATCATTAAATAACCCTTGCTTAGTTTTATTGACCATTGAGATGATGTGAGATATTAGGTTAATTAATTCTTAATCTTAAAAAATAAGCAAATATATTCAAACTACATTGCCAAATTTTTATTTTGAGATGTTGCCCTGTTTATTAGCAGAGTGGGTGTACTTACTTTTGGTTCTGCACTTCTGTCAAGCAGAAGACCCATTGTAACTGAAAATGTGGAAGATGACATAGCGCTATAAAGTTATTCCTAATAACCAGCCGCCTGCCCGTCTTTCCTGGATTCGGATGCCCCATAGTATACCCCATCTTTAAACATAATCGCCTGATAACCACCAAAAATACCTCTGTCCATACGGATATTATGTCCCTTCTTCATCAGTCCGCTTAGCACTTCGTAGTCAAAGCCTGATTCTACATAAGTATCGCCTACATCATCCAGATGACCGGCGTAAGAAATGCTGCCTCTGTGGTAGATACGTGGGGCGTCGCCCGCTTCCTGAAGGTTCATCCCAAAGTCCAGTACATTCATGAGTATCTGTACGTGTCCCTGCGTCTGCATATCGCCTCCCATTAATCCAAAGCTTATGAAAGGCGCACCATCTTTGGTAACAAATGCCGGGATGATGGTATGGAAAGGGCGTTTACCCGGTGCATAGGTATTGATATGCCCTTCTTCCAGAATGAAGCCCCCACCTCTGTTTTGCAATGAAAAACCCAGCCCTTCTACTACCTCAAAAGAGCCAAAAAGGGCAGAATTACTTTGGATCAATGAGATCATGTTACCTTCCTTATCTGCGGCTGTCAGGTAAATGGTATGATCACCAGTCTGTAAACCGGGATGATATACACCAGCTTTGTCGGGATCAATCAGTGCCCTGCGTTTTGTCGCATATTCTTTTGAGAGCAGTTCTTCTACAGGAATATCACCAAAGTCCGGGTCGCCGTAGAAGTATACCATATCCTCGTAGGCCAGCTTTTTAGCTTCCAGAAAATGATGGATGTGTTCAGTGCTGCCGTAACCAAAGCTGCCGACATCAAAACCTTCCAGTATGGTCAGCATTTGTAGCGCACCCATGCC
The DNA here is from genome assembly GCA_038259985.1 of Cytophagales bacterium. GTDB lineage: Bacteria > Bacteroidota > Bacteroidia > Cytophagales > Cyclobacteriaceae > Catalinimonas. The sequence continues at coordinate 4,022 of JBBSOG010000004.1, read as the reverse complement.
CTGTCCGTTGGGAGGAAGTTCCCACACATCATAGCCCCGGTAGTTGACTGATATCGGTTCTACCCATTCAGATTCATGGGCTGCTAAGTCTTTCAAACTCAGAAACCCGCCACGTTCTTTCATGTGTGCTGCTATCTTACGGGCGATTTCCCCTTTGTAGTAAGCATCTCTCCCCTGCTCACTAATCAGACTAAGAGTATTGGCCAGGTTGGGATTCGTAAAAATATCCCCTTTGCGTGGGAAGTGCCCGTCAGTGAAGAAGAGTGCTCTAAAGTTCTCATGGTCACTATTGATCACGCTTTCTTCCACATCTTTCATATTGTCGGCTACTTCCTGTGCAACAGGAATACCTTCCCTGGCATAAGTGATGGTGGGCTGGAGAATTTCTGACATGGGCAACTTACCAAACTTCTGGTTCAACGCAAACCAGGCATCTACACAACCGGGTGTGGTCACTGAAAGCACTCCGGTGGTATGAGGAACACCTTTCTCCCGCTGTGCCAGTAAATACTCACGTGTCATTTTCTGGGCAGATCTCCCACTGCCGTTGATGCCATAAAGCTGCTGTGTTTTCGCATCCCAAACGATAGCGAACAGGTCCCCGCCAATACCGTTCATGCCGGGATCGGCAAAACCCAGGAAAGCATTGGCGGCAATCGCTGCATCTATGGCTGATCCACCTTGTTTCAGGATATCAATACCGATCTGTGTAGCCAGCGGATGATTGGTAGCAACCATCCCCTTCGGGCCAGTACTTCAGAGCGGGTAGCAAATGATTTGCCGGATGAACGATCCTGGGCAGCACAAGTAATGGGGATCAAAAAAAACAAAGAAATGAGGTAGCAGAAGTTTCTCATGGGCATTTTAGATTTTGCTGAAATGTTAAGTTAAGGCAAATTATCAGTGATCAGAAAAATTTAAGGTTGCCCCGGAGGATTCAGTTGCTGGGGCACACCTTCCTGCCCTTCAAATTTCCCATTTTCCAGCAACTTCTTTAAGGGGTCTTTTTCCGGGTCAAATTTCTTCAGGTTAAGCACAATGCCCTCTATTACAGCATAATCACTCATATTCACCATAGTAAAGGGCGAAGGCATGTACGTATCCGTGAAGCGATGCAGGTCAGCAGCTGTCAACTCCGCTACTACCGATACCATCGCTTCGTATTTTTGGGTCATCCTCTCCCTGAGTGATTGGTTTTTCTTTTGTTCTTCTTCCACCTTCATAATCTCTTCCAACTTTTTTTTCTGTTGGAACTCACTGCTAAATAAATTAGCAAAAGCTGTTACGGCCCCTTCCAGCGCGGCTCCGTTTTCACCACCGGTCAAGCCGACTGCCCTTCTTTCGGCAGGCGCTGTATCTTCAAACATGGGGGTGCCTTTTGACCTTCTCAAATCCACTGTAGTATCATACTCACGCCGGATGTATTTAGTGATATCTATGTATTCTTTGAACCTTACTTCGTCCAGCACGGTAATTTGTGGCTTCATACGGATGGTGAGCTTTGCCAAGCTTTCGGCCGTGCTATCGGCAGGGATCAGCATGAAGGGCTGGTAACCTACGCTGCTAAAGACCAGTGAATCCTGTAAGTTGACCCGTATTCTAAACCGACCATCTGATGCAGTCACGCCACCCAGCCTGGTATTGCGTACCCTGACATGCACCGAAGGGAGTACCTGTAAGCTATCCGCGTCAATGACCCGTCCTGCAATGACCACCTTTTCTTCATCCTGACCAAATGACCATAAGGGCAGCAGCATGAACAGCAATAAAAAGTACGGGCAGTACTTCTTCATCATAGAATCGGTGGGTTGATACTCAACAAAATTTTAACGTAAGTTACCCTTATTTTTGTTTATTAAGATGCGATAATTTTGCTTCACTCATAAATATTATAATTGGATTGCTTTAATAATGGTATCAAACTTTCTACTACCTCAGGGGAAGAGGCAGCGATATTTTTCGTTTCGTAAGGGTCAGTAGTGTGATCATATAACTCTATCACTGGCTTTTCTTCCCTGAAATATTGGGTCAGCCGATACCGTGTGTTGCGAAGCGAAACTCCTTTTCGGTAATAACTGTAAGCTACCCCCTCTGAATCTTGTCCAGGGTTCTTCAGTAAACTTACCATACTCTCCCCATCGGTTGGGTAAGCAGGAGCCACATCACAAAGCGCCATCAGCGTAGGATAAATATCTACCGTTTCTACCACGGTGTTGATCGTTTTACCGCCTTCAAAACCGGGCGCTTTAATCATCAACTTACTTTTGAGTGCCTGCTCAAAGATCGTATGCTTACCCCATACCCGCTGGTCTCCCAAATGCCAGCCATGATCTCCCCAGATTACGACAATCGTGTTTTCTGCCAATCCCTGCGCTTCCAATTCGTCCAGGATTTTTCCAATCAACGCATCGGAATAGCTGATACTGGCAAAGTAAGCATGGCGTAGCTTACGGGCATAATCATCTGACACAGCATGATCCAACCCTGCTTCCTCATCTGTAAGATGATAACCATTGAACTCTCCGCTGCCATGCAGGCTTTCGGTATTGATATTTTCAGGAATGCCGGGCACCGGGGAAAGGGGAATCTTTTCGCGCTCGTACAAATCCCAATACTTTTGGGGCGCAGTAAAGGGAAGATGCGGTTTGAAAAACCCTACGCCCATAAGGAACGGCTGGCCTTTGTCTTTGAGTTCTTTCAATTTATCAATCGCTAAGGTGGTAGTAAGCCCATCAGGATAGCCATCATCATCTACCGCTCCTTTTTCGTAGGGCTTTACCTGCCTATTCATCCCTTGTCGGTTGCTACCATCGGCATAGCCAAAGAAAGCATTCCATCCTGTGCCCCACTTGCCGTAGTCAAAAAGGACTTCATTCCAGCTATGGGGCAGTTCTCGTTGCTCGGATACCGGCTCGGTATAGCCGTACCAATAACCATCCGCAGAATGGCTGATTTTTCCGATGCCAACTGTATAATAATTATTTCTGCGGAGGTGGTGGATAAAAGTTTCGGGCTTTTTACCTTCCGGTCGGCCAATCATTTCTTCAGCGATGATATTGTTGGAAAGATGGGCTTCCCGGGAAGGTCGCATACCCGTCAGCAGGGCCAATCGTGAAGCCCCACAGGTAGGCACTTGTACATAGTGATGGTTAAAGGTAAATGCTTGTTTAGCCAGCCGGTCCAGGTTAGGCGTTTGTATAAATGCTTTTACCTCCGGGTCAATTTCCGAGCGAAAGTCATCTACCGCAATGAACAAAATATTGGGTTGGTCAGACTGTGCCTGCCCATTCAGGCTACCAATCCATAGGACAGTTGTAAAAATAAAGACAAGTATTTTTCTCATGAAGGCTAATATACAACAACCCTTGTATCTCTCCTTCACCAACGATAGCTTTAAACCTTATTTAATGCCATTTCAATCTGTCGGAGATGGTGTAGATTGTGATGGGCTACTTTATCAAACTCATCTTTCAGCGTCCTCACTCCCGTTTGACTATGGACAAATTCATTAGCGCCATGACTTTCATAGTACTTTTCTGCGAGGAAAATGATGTTTTCTCTCACCGCCAAATACAAGTTCTTGCTAAGCTCAAGAGGATAAGTTTGGTACTCAAGATTGGCTTCCCAGGCATCCTGGTCAAAGCCCCAGATCACCGGTCGGGGTTCGGAAATCACTCTCCTGATCCTGTCGTACAATACAGATTCAGCATCGGCCAGGTGCACCAGGATTTGTTGTACATTCCATTTTCCCTCCCCATACGTTTTGATCAAATCCGATTCAGAAAGCTCAAAGTATGTTAAAGTTTGATGCTTGGTCTCTTCCAAAAAAGTAATAATGTTCATTGATAGGCTTGTTTTATATGGATTTCTATGCTAACCGGTCAATGTATTGCATTTATATTTTAAAATGAAGGTGAAATGCATTATAGAGAAACAGGTTCATACTTTTTTTTATAGCGCTACTGAAGTGGCCTCAAAAAATTAGCATAAATATACCGGGCAACCACCCTGCCTTGTCGTTT
>JBBSOG010000003.1:0-47993 GCA_038259985.1 Cytophagales bacterium | reverse complement strand
GCCTTCCTGGTGTATTCTTATCATCATTATTATGATTTCCCGGGAGGTTTTGATCAGTATTTCCAACCCAATTATGCTAATTTTATTTCCAATGCTTTTGGAAATACCCAAAACCTGGGACAGATTAAAAGCAAGCTCACCACAAAGCTGGATCAACTTTTAAATAAAAGTTTTTTGGAAGAATTAAGGGCTGGTTCAAACACGGATTTTAATCTGACACTTGCCCAAAATACGATTATTCCCTGGCAGGTTGCGACTCCCTTACATCTATATCATGCCAGCCAGGACTCGGTGATTTCCATAGCCAACAGTAGAAGTTTTTACAATGAAGTTGAACGCATGGAGAGCAAACAACTTATTTTCACTGAAATGACCGAACCTACTACCCATACTAACGCCGGGGCGCCTATGTTGCTAGAAGGTATTCAGTGGCTGCTTACTTATCAAAATCTTTAGTTAGAAATTTTGGCGTTTTCAGGTTGTAGAAACATGGATTGGTCGGGTTCTTTTTCTTCCAGAATCACCTTACGATAGCCGGAAGCATAGCTGGCTTTGCCCAGGCTATCGCCTGCCCATTGATAACGTTCACTGACCAAGGGCACCAACAAGCCATTCACCTTTTGCCATTCCGAATACCACCTTGCCCCATATTTGTCGGTAGGCTCACCGGAAAAGTAAGTCACGGTGTACAACAGCAATTCCATCTGATGGGTATCCTGATCAACATAAATGAGGTATTCATCTTTGGGGGAGTCCCCTACCCCGCTTTCGTAGGTAAAACGCATCACATCGTAGGTTTTGCCCTGAAATGGTCGTGGCTCTAGTTCTTCATAGATGATGCCCGGATCAGCAAAGACAAAAGGCAAAGCAAAAAAATAGAACTGTAAGTTGTGATAAAACTTAGCAGATTCGCCCGGCATATCCGCTTCATTACCGGTGTACCACACCTGATTTCCATCATAGCCGATGGTGTAGGTATCATTACTGACCAGCGCTTTACGGGAGTCCAAATCAATCACCTGACGGTCAACTTTGGTGCTATCCGAATACAGGTCAAATTCCAGTGTTTGCATTTGTTTCCATTTTTCCAGGCCACCATGAGCGTCCAGCACTTGTTGAAAAAGTGGAGGATACTTTGCTTCTTTCATTCTTTCGCTTTCCGCACTGTCATTTTTTTGTGATTCGGAACAGGATACGAACAACAATATGAAAGCTGCCAGATAACTTAACTGGAATGATCTTTTATGATATACCATTGATTGTCAATTTTTTGAAATAATAAGGTAAAATATCCTTGTAAGTCATCAGTATCCCTATCCAGGTTCCATTGGCCGATCATGGAATAATAGTCCAGGGACAGACGGTTTAAGTGGATGATTTCAAAGCTAAGCTTACCCATTGCTTCTTTATCAGGATAGCTTTTATGATATCGGTCCAAAGTTTTTTGATAACCATAGACAATGCCCGCTTTCCCGATAAACATCAGGGAATCGGAAGGTAAATAGCCTTCCATAAAGCAGTCCAGATTGCCCTGGTTCCAACATTTTACCTGATTGTCCATAATGCCTGTAATCTGCTTCCGGTCAGCAGTAGAGTGATCAACGCTCACTGAGTTACAGGCATCAATCGCGAACAATAAACCTAGGAGTCCTACCCAGTAGACAATCTTTATCAAAGGTTCTTAATTTTTATCTCTTTGAACCAGACCTGATCGCCATGCCCTTGCAGGGCAATGTGACCGGATTTTGCTTTGCCATAATCCGGCATATCTTTAAACTTAGTGCTGGCTACTTTTTGTTCCCATACCGGTGTCCATAGTTCATATTCCAATACTTTAACACCATTCAGCCAGTGTTCTACTCTACCCTGGTTTACGACAATCTTGGAGTGGTTGTATTCCCCGGAAGGATTCACTGGTTGGCTGCTAGGTACACCTAGTGCATAATTGGCGGCAGTGACCTGGGTAGGTTCAAGTTTGTAATTATGTACTTCTTCGTAGTTTTCGGCATCTATCAACTGATACTCAGGGCCGGTTTCGTGCGAGTATTTGTATTTTTTATCTTCCACCACCTGATAGAGCACGCCACTATTGCCGCCGCGCGAAATCTTCCAATCAAATTCCAGTTCAAAATCAGTAAATTTTTCTTTTGACATGATGTCGCCACCCGTACCGTCAGTGGTTAATTCCCCGTTGACTACCTGCCATTCAAGACCATCTTCATTGTAGGTTTTCCAGTGGCTCACATCTGAACCATCAAAAAGCATTATCCATTCGTCAGGACTTTCCTCAACTGTAGATAAAGAGGTAGTATCCAACTGTTCGGTACTTTTTTCTGCTTGCGGTTGGCAGGCATAAAGAAACATAGCGTATACTAAGGGGATAGTCAAGCGGGTAAGTTTCATGAAAGTGTAGGTTAGGATAAAGTAAAGTATGCTAGACAATATATCTATTAGCCCAATTTAAAGGGTATAGCACAATTTTCCTAAGCTTCACCATAAGGTAATTGATTAACTGCTTATTGATGGTTGGTCACGGGCTGCAATGGATTCTGCTTCAATAAAAATACGCTTGATTTCCGGATGTTGACTTCTAATGGCCTTTTCTATTCTGTCTACCGCAGCTACAACCTCTGCTGAGTTTAAGGTAGATTTAAACTGGACATTGATGGCAAGTAACACTTCCGATGGCCCGAAGTGCATTGTAAGCGGTTCTTCAGCGTCCTCAACCGCAGTATCAGCGTTTACAATCTTGATAATATTTTCCACTATTTCCGGCCGGGCACTTTCACCTACCAGCAGTCCTTTACTTTCATAGACCAGAAAGATAGCCACTACCGCCAGGATCACCCCAATAACAATAGATGCAACACCATCATACATAGGGTTATTAAAATGATGTCCTGCCCATACGCCAACTAAGGCTACAATAATCCCTAACATGGCGGCTGAATCTTCCAGGACAACCACAAAAGCAGCGGGGTCTTTACTGGTACGAATCCTTCCAAAAATACCCAGTTTGGATTTTTTTTTCATAAAGCTTTTCAGGGCAATCACCCATGAAATACCTTCAAATACAAAAGCGGCACCCAAAACCGCATAATTCCAGGTAGGGTCGCTCAGGGCTGAAGGGTGTTGTAGGTGGGAAATACCTTCATAAAAAGACATGCCGCCACCGATACCAAACAAGAGGACCGCAACAATTAGCGACCAGAAGTAAAGTTCTTTACCGTAACCAAATGGGTGCATTTTGTCTGGTGACTTTTCCGCTTTTTTTAAGCCTAACAAAATAAGCATCTGATTGCCGGTATCCACTACGGAGTGTATGCCTTCGGAAAGCATGGCGGAGCTACCCGTAAAACTGGCGGCTATAAATTTGGTAATGGCGATCGCCAGGTTAGCGACTAAAGCGCCATAAATGGGTAGTTTGGAAGAATGTGGGTCCATGAAAAAAAATAAGGGTAGTCAAAAAAATGGTTTTAGTATGTATACTACTTAGGAACGCTTTCTTTGTTTGAAAAATATACCCATAGGCATCCATAAAAATACTGGAAATGAAAGCAACAAAAAAATAAAAATTTCCCATGGGTTGTTTGATCACCTACCAATTATTTTATAGTTTTGCGACCTATTTCAGGAATTCCTGAAGGGCCCTTAGCTCAGTTGGTTAGAGCACCTGACTCATAATCAGGTGGTCGCTGGTTCGAGCCCAGCAGGGCCCACTTATCAAACAAAAGCCACTTCTATGGAGTGGCTTTTTGTTTATTCCTGTAGTGTATAGATTTATTGAAATTCAATATGTCATTGCTTACCATTAAGCTTGAGTGATAAAAAAGCATGCTTACGGTCAGGGGTTGCCTTCCAGAAGTTAGTCACTTTCAATCATAAAAATACCTACATAAAAAAGCCGGAAAGCAGTAACTCAGTTACCACCTTCCGGCTTTTTATCCCTGAAATTGATGTTATTTATTTTGTATTGAAAGGCTTATACCGGGCTTTTACAATTTGAAACACGCCATATCCTGCCAGTCCAATAGCCACCAGCCCTAATAACCAGGGCCCACCGGCGGAACTCAAGAAGCTAAAGGCTTTATCGGTTCCTCCTACTTGGGAAGAACTGGCGGTAATGGCTGCTTTAAATAAAAAGAAACCAATGATCCCAAAAATAACGCCTCTGGCAATGTATCCTGCTTTTCCCAATTTCATATAAGTCTCTTTGATTTTTCTCTCTACCCCTCCATCTTTAATATCTTCTCCAAACTTATCTGCCACGCCCTTATAGATATGGTAAATGCCTTTGGCGAATACTAATACAGCGACGATACCAACTAACCACTGCCCGGCAGGTTGTTCCAATAATTTATCTACCATCATCTGCTTGCCACTACCTCCACCTGATCCTGAACTGCTCCCTCCACCAGAACCAGTAATCATTTGAAAAGCCTTAAAAGCAAGCGCGCCATAGATGACGCCACTAACAACGTATCCAATCCTGATTATAATACCTTTGGTATCGTTACCTTTATGTTCTGCGTCTTTAATCGCAGCCACAAATCGCCAAACTGCATAGCCTACAAAACCAACACCGACAATTCCCAACAAAATTTTTCCAAACGGTTGTTCAATGATTTTTTGCATGATACCCGTGGTACCTGAAGTTTGTCCCCCGGCACCAAATGCTGCCATAGCTGCAAGCACGCCAATTAAAATGTAGATGACACCTTTGGAAGCGTATCCGAAACGGGCTAGTTTTTCCACCCATTCTTCAGTTTCGGGCAAATTGTTTTTAGCTTTTCTGCCAGCCGATTTGGCGGTAGTAGTGATATCGTTCATAATTAAAAATTTAGTTTGATAAAAAATATATTAAAAAATTGAAACACATACCCAGTAATAAAGTACTAACGACATTCAAAATTGTTTTAGGATTTACCTTTGGTCCCACTAGACAATATTATTTTATTCAAGAATCGTACACTTTGGATAATTTCATGAATGTTCATAAACTGAACATTCAAGCAAAAGCGCGTTTGCATTGAAAAAACATAGTTTTTTTTGTTGAGACCTTATCTTAAAGTTGCTTCCGCCTCGCTGACCATCGTGCAACATCTTCCTCATAATGGGTAATCAACACCAAAGTTTTGTCCTTTGATATATAATGCTGTAAATATGTGCTGACCCGATCTTTCTGCTCTGGGTCAAGAAATTGAAAAGGTTCATCTAAGAGTAGAAGTTCTTTATCATCCAGAAAGCATATGATCAATAACATCATTTGTAATTGTCCTGATGATAGTTGCCTCACTGGCAGGTAGATAAATTGTTTTACCTGAAAATAAGTAATTAGCGCTATTAGTTTGCTTTGATCTGCTAATTTACCTTCGCAACAGATGTATTCAAAAGCCGTTTCGCCATTGCCTTTTGGGCTAAAAAAACTGATGAGTTCAGGCCCGAAATAATGTATCCTGCGCTTGATATCCCAGATTGATTCGCCCGTGCCCCGGCGCTTTCCAAAGAGATAAATTTCCTGGCTATAGGCCAATGGATGATCGGCATAGATCAAACTAAAAAGGGTTGTTTTTCCCGATCCGTTGGCCCCGGTAAGCGCCCACCTTTCACCTTGACGTATCGTCCAGTTGAACCCTTCCAGAATGACTTTATCACCATAGCATATACTAAGGTTTCTCATTTCCACGACTGGTTTTCCTTCAGAAATGGAGGATTGGTCTGTTCTTATTGATTCAACATTCTGGTTACTATTTGCCTGCCTTGGTATTATTCCCCCTTGGACTGCTATCTTTCCCTTTTCTAAGTGCAGCCTTCTGTTGATAAAAGCAGGCAAATCATGGTAATGATCACTTAGTACGACCTGCACGCCATGTTCTAGGGCAATATTATTCAAAAAACGCCCCAGATCAGCACGGCTCTGATTGTCCAGGCCTTCAAATGGATAATCCAGCAATAAGAGTTTAGGTTGTCTTTCCGCAAGATGCTTAGTGATCAACACTTTTTTAAACTGCCCGTTGGATAAACGGGTAAGCGGTAAGTCCATCAAGGATGCTATGCTCAGACAAGCCGACATGTTCATCTGATAAACACTATCCAGCCCGTGCTCGAAAAGATTTTTTACCAAAGGTATATCCTCGTTGAATGATCCATAATACCGTTGCTGATAAAAAAGCCCCTGCTGCTTTTTGAGTAATGACTGCGCTGCGTTTGCCGGTATGTATTGTATTTGTCTACGCAAATCTTCATAGTAGCTATCCCAATCCTGACTGGCAATAAAATCATAATGTACCTTCCCTCGGGAAACTTGTGCCTTACCTGCCAGGAGTTCCAGTAACATAGTCTTTCCACTCCCATTCGGCCCGCTGATTACCCAATGTTCCCCTGCCCGGATTGTCAAGCTAAAATCTTGAAAAACCATCTTCCCATACTTAACTATATCAACATTTTGAATATCAATCATAAATGGAGTTTATGCTTACAGAAACAATTTTGATCAATTTTACAGATTAGGATAAGGTGGGAAAGTGCCAGTGAAACCTGACCGACAATATCCGAAGTACCATGACAAAAAGCATAGCCGAGATGGTACAAATTAATTCTTCTAAACCCAATGAGCGCAGCAAAAGAAAAACAAGTCCGCCCAGCAAGCAAGCGGTGGCATAAATTTCATTTCTAAAAATGAGGGGTATACGATTGGAAAATATATCCCGGAGTACGCCCCCAAAGACCGCTGAAACAGTGCCCATCATCACGCCAATTAAGGGGGAAAGTTCTGCTGCCATCGTTTTCTGTAAACCCAAGATCGTGAATAAACCAATGCCAATGGTATCAAAAAGAAACATCGTTTTGTGCAGCTTCATGATTTGCTTTCTCAGGAAAAATGTGATGCATATACCGGCGATGATGGCGTATAAATAGTGAAGATTGAGCATCCAGCCAACTGGCACACTACCGATCAGCACATCACGTACTGTGCCGCCACCCACCGCAGTGATGAAAGCAATGACCGCCGCTCCAAAGGGGTCCATCTTTCTTTCGCTGGCAGCGATAGTACCACTTACGGCAAATACAAAAGTACCGGCGATATCTAAAATGTAGAGAAAATTTGGCATCAGATATAAATAGCTAAAGTGAGCGCCAAACTTATAACGACTGTCAAATGAATACAAGGAAGCTTTAGGTAATTTCTACAGCCCAACTACTTTTCTTACAATACTAAACTTGATATATTGCTTGTTCAATAAATAATCACACTTTTTTCTATACATACTTCAGCCTGATGATCAAAATCCATAACTCCCGCCTTGTTTTATTCATTTGTGCTATACTTTTATCTTGCTCATACCCAAGTGCTTATGCACAAAGTAAGCAAGTGATTATTGACGCAGATACCGGCAACGAAATGGATGATCTTTATGCGATTGTCCGGGCTATTTTATCTGATGATATGGAGGTAATAGGACTGAGCTCGGCACACTTCAACAATGCCCAGCTACTAACCGATAGTATGTGGCATATTTACCCGACCAAGAATATCAATACCCTGCAAATCAGCCAGCAACTTAATGAAGAATTGTTAGGGGCATTGGAAAGAGAGTACATTCCCCATCCCAAAGGGGCTAAGCGCATGTTGGGTTATGCCTGGGGATACTATAAAGGTGCGCCCATTCCCCAATCTCCGGCCTCGGATTATATTATCCAACAGGCAAAACAATTACCCAAAGGAGAAAAGTTAAGCGTAGTTTGTTTGGGAGCAGTGAGCAATGTGGCATCGGCTATTGAACTTGCCCCTGAAATTGCGCCTAAGCTCTCGGTATATTTGTTGGGAATGTTTTATGATACGGAGAATGGCATCTGGAATAAAAATGAATTCAATGTACGCAATGATCTTAACGGCATGGACAGGTTGCTAGCCAATGAGCAGTTGGATTTGTACGTGATGCCCGCCAGTACCAGCAGTACCCTGAAATTTAATCATGAAAAATCATTGAGGAAGCTCGCTGCCATGCAACATCCAGTGGCAAAAATACTCTCCCGGCGCTGGGCAGAGGTCAGCGCGGATAAGCAATGGACGATGTGGGACTTGGCCCTGATTGAAGCGATGCTCAAGCCGGAAACAGCAACTATAGAAGAACGACTTGCTCCCGCTGAAAATGGCGGCCGCCCTATCCAAGTATTCGTATCCATCAAAGCCGAACAGATGGAAGCTAACTTCTGGAAAACACTGGAGCAGAAACTAGAAAAATAGATTTAGAGGCATTATAGCGTTTAGCGTTGAAGAGTTTTGCCCTTGAATTCTTCAGTCATTTAACCATTTGGTCATTCAATCATTAAACCATTCAGTCATTCATTCACCCCTTTCATTTCCACAGCATTCACTTTTCAACTGCTTAGTGATACGGACTCCTCCCAGTTGTTGAGCGATGCCGAGCGCTTCACAGGCTTCTTTGTTATTTTGCGCCTCCAAATGGATTAGTGCTAAATTTTTGAAAGCGTAGGAGTTCAATGGATAATAAGACATAGAAGTTTTCAATTCCTGTATGGCTGTTGGAATCTTGCCTAAGCGAATATTGGCATAGCAGCGATTATTCCAGGCAGCACCCATAGTCACAGAATCCTTCGCAAGTGCCAATGTGCTATCAGCATAAGCAATGGCCTTCTCGTGAATGCCCAGTTCGTTATAATAATAAGAAAAGTTGAGCGTACCTACCGGATCTTTGGGATGGTACTTTCGTAACTTTTCCAAAAAATAGAAGGCCGAGTAATAATTACCCGCTTCCCCAAAAACATATCCTAAATGCACGAGTGTAAGCCGGTCAGCAGGATATTTTTGCAAAATTTCTACATAAGTATTAAAGGAGGAATCGTATTCCTGGATTTTATGATAAGCCCTGGATTTGATATGTAGTAACTGTAATTGCACATTGTCCAATGACTGATTTGCCAGTAGATAAGCATCAGTAGCATCAATGACCTGACGGTAGTTTTTAACTTTGTAGGCTGAATCTATTGAGGTCAAAATTTCCTGCTGAGCATGCGCAAAAGTCGTTGTCAATAAGATCAGAATGATGGTGAATGTCTTCATGTTTACCCCCTTAATATTTGTCATTTGAATTGCATTCAGCAATTCATTGTCAGGCAACAAGGTAAAGCGAAGCCAACTATATTTCAGCTATAAGAAAAAGCATTCCGCACACATGTAGTTTTATTAGGGGTATGAAAGAATTTTTATTTTCGCAATTGTCGGATGGGCATATGTCTACGGAAAGCTATCCATTATTGATAGTAAATTAACCCGCTTCGTGACACGTAAACAGAACGTAAAGAACCAGTAATTATTCCTTCCAATCCTGAAGCCTGTCCAGGTATAAATATGATTCCACAAATTTTCTATGTGCGGGGCTGGTCATCTTTTCTACTAAATTCAGGGCAGATATGTAGCTCGCTAAATTACCGTTGGAAGAACTGAATTTTCCATCTTCCACATAGCTTACCAGGGAATCATCCTGTACCAGCAGGTTGGGATAATCTTTTTGCAGTTGTTCCCCTCCACCAATCCAGGTAACGATTTTCTTTCCTTCGGCAATGCCCGACGCACCAATCAATTGTGCCCCGGCACAGTTGCTTACCGTGTATATAGTTTCCTTGTTTTTTTCTTGGATAAACTCCACAATTTTGGCGTTGTGGACTTGTGCATACATATCGTAAGCACTAGGCACAAATAACACATCTAGTTTGGGGCAATTTTCAAACGTATAATCTGGAACCAGTTCCAGCCCTTCTTCGCTCACAATAGGATGAGCCGTTTCAGCTATTTCAATCACATTGAAAAGTTGTTCGCCATCTTCAGTAGGTTTGGTAAAGACATCTGCCGCTGCGGTAACCTCAGTAGTAAGTACCCCATTGTACATCAACAGTCCAATCGTAGGTAAACCCTCTTTAAATGGTTTCAGGTGTTTGGTCAAGGTATCAGATTCCAAAGCAGTATGATTTGCATTTATCTCTTCAGAACTATTATTAGAGTGATCGGAACCGCAACCAAATAAGAAAGTTGCCATGGTAACCATAAGTATATTTAATGCTTTCATCTTTCAGTTTTTTGAGGTAGAAAATTCACGCAAAGGTATTTCTTTTCACTTGGCTAAAGCAATTGAAATAAATAATAGCGCAAACGTTTTACCGCATTATTGTGGTCGGCCGTCCTGGCTGGGATGAAAACGCATTATCAATGAATCTTTTACAACACATCCTGCCCGAAAGTCAGCAAATTATTGTCAGGGTCAAGTAAGGAAAATTCTTGTTGCCCCCAGGGTTTAGTCTGTAGATGCCCGTTGGGATGAATCTTAATTTTTCTGTCCAAAAAACGTTGATACAACGCTTCTATATCATCAGTGCGGATATATAACTGCCCATAATTTTCTTTTGGGTCAAGCGCTTTAAACTCAAAAAAGTGAATCTGTATGCTGTCTTTTTGCACCATCAAATAGCCATCGTAGTCAGCAGTGCCAAATTCCTGAAAGTCCAACTTATTTAAGTAATAATCCCTAGTCATGGCTTTATCACGCATGGGTAACTTGGGATTGACGTCGGTAAGCATAATTGATGTTATTATTTCGTTAATCCTCTATTCATTGCTGACCGCCTTCTCTTGTCTAATTGCAGTTTCATAAATAGCATCCAGCAGGCTGTTGTCTTCCTTGGTGTCGCTGGACAATTGCCAGAACATGATGCCTGCCAGGTCTTTTTCTATGGCATACTGAGCTTTGAGCTTAAATGAAGCCGTATCGTCATAAGAGATGAACACTGAGTCTGTTGGATTATACAAATAAGGGGCTTTGCCGATTGGATCCCAGTAGCGGGTAAAGCCATTTTTGTTTTCGTATTTTTCCCGCAGATCACTATAATTTCCCCATCCAGTGTGTACGCCCGTATTGGGCTGATACAATCCATTATTTTCAGGGGGTACCCCTTTCCAGGCACGTCCGTAAAATGCCCCACCGATCACAATTTGCTGCGGATTTACGCCTTGTTCAATACAGTAGTTGATAATCCTTTCTGCCGATCTGGGTTGGTAAGGTAATTCCCCTTCTTCTGCCCCTGCCCTTCTTTCCAATACAAAATCATAGAAGGGATAATCTTTCACATCCTTCTCCTCCACCAAACCCAAACCGGTGTGATGCGCGGTATAAGGCGTATTACCTCCCACAGCATCGTAGGTCATCACATTCATGTAATTGGCATACTTCATCACCTCATTCAGCTCAATGTGATCGTAATAGCGTTGCCAACCGGCAGAAGCAAAGGTGAGGATTATTCCCGGTTGATAGGCGTCCATGGCTTCCCTAATTCCTTTCATTAGCAGCGTAAAGTTTTGCTTGTCTTCCGGCCTGAAATCTATACCTGCCGAACCTATAGCGGGATATTCCCAATCCATATCTATGCCGTCCAGGTGATAAGTTTTAATGACATCAATGGTACTTTTGATAAATTTCTCCCTTCCTTCAGCGCTTACCGACATATCGGAAAAACCCCCGGCGCCCCATCCGCCACAGGCAAGCATCACTTTGAGGTGGGGATGGCCTTGCTTCTGCGCTACCAGTTTACGGAGAACAGAGGGGGCTTCTTCATCCGTAAATCCCATCTCCCCATCCACTACCTTGGAAAAGGAGTAAATGATGTGGGTGAGTTGCCCGAGCGGCAACTGATCAGGCATGTAGCCTTCCCGGGGTACATAGTATGCCATGATATTGATACTCGGATCAGCACTGACTGTTTCCTGCGTCTGGGCGGTCTGGCAGGCACTCAATGTGCATAATGTAAAAATGAAAAGACTAAAGATGTGTTTGGAAAGCTTAATCATGATCAATGAAAATTAGGATTAGTAGACTGGCACTCAATATAAGGACAGCCCGCTACTTTTCAATCATCAATTTACAAAAGTGCTTGCTTTTATTTCTTTTTCCAGAAAAGTACTTACCAGCTCACTTAGTTGCGCATAGCCTTCAGGCGTATAATGAACATCAGTTGGTCCTTTCTTAAATTTTTGATGTATTTGAATAGACTGCTTATAGATGTCGTTGACAATCACTCCATGTTTTTTCATCACTGCTTTAGCCGCATCATTATATTTTATGGCATCATTTGAAAATCTACCCGCTTCATTTTCAGGCACATAGGTGGTCGTCACAAAAATTAATTTTGCGTCCGTTTTCTTCTGTAGAATGGACACGAGTGAGTCAAGGTTGGAGGCGTACTCTTCAAGATCATAGGTGATTTGTCCATTTTCTTTGTCCCGCTTCCCCGGTGCTTTTGAATCAGGGAGGCGATAACACAGGTCCCATAGTCCCCAGTTGAATTGGATGACATCCCAATGTTCTTCTCCCAGCCACTCTTCTATTTTTTCCAGGCCAGTCCCGGTATGTTGGGCATTGCCAGGATTATGGGCCACGATGGCCTTACCCGAGAAATGTTTTTCTACGAACGGCGTGTAGCCAATAGAAATAGAATCCCCGACAATTAATATTCGGGGTTCTTTCTCCATGAAAGATGTCAAAAGTATGGCTACTAAGCATATTGGGATTAGATTGCGCATATTTTTATTGATATACATTACAGGGCGTTTTTTATTTTTTCAACTGGATCGTTTACTACATTACCTTTTAATCCCTGTTTACCTTCACATCCTTGAACATGAACGGATTGTCACTAATCCTCAAGTCCTTGCCACTGGCAGTGGTCACATTTTTGAGAATAACTTCTTTGGTCGTGATGTAGGGAAATTTCTCCTGGTAGGAAGCGTCCGTCATTTCCGGATTGAAATTCGCAAATATGGCGGGGCCCTGATAATCCTCCGGGTGATTGGAGTCATCAATTTTAAGGTTTTCAATGGTAATCTTTTCCGGCATATAAGCGGTGTAGCCGAAATCATGCTGCCCGGAATTGGAACCACCGATCAGGCTGGCGCTGGTTTCGCTGCCTCCAGAAGGTACAAAAGTGCAGTTGCGGATAACGAATTTTCCCCGCCATGTACTCCCGTAGTCGGAGCGCAAGTTGACAAGGGTCCTTCCGTAAATAGTGGAGTTCTCCACAATTAAAGTTCCGCTGCCAATGGCATTGATTCCCATGTGCCCCAGGGTAGAGTTGCGGATAGTGGCATTGGCAACTCCCATGTGGGCGTCAAAGCGGGATAAGGTACAATGGTCATACAGTAAATTCTTGCTGTAGTTGGACGCCAACACACCCCAATACGTGCGATCATTGATATCATTGGTCTGCGTGCAGTGCTCAAAGGTTATATTCAGGGCACGGTTGACCGAAAGGTCGTAAGTACCCATGGTGACAGGCTTCCCAGCCGCGCCAATGGTGCTATAGGTTTTGTGTCCGGTCATGATGCAGTTCTTCACCATCACATAAGCGCAATCCCGAATTTCGATAAAACCACGATAGGGCGCACCGTGATCCCCTTCACCCGTAATGCGGTGTTCCAATCCATCCACCAGCACATGGGACCGCCTGATTGCAATGTTCCGTGAAAAGTAGTCGTATTTTGATTCTGCTTTATTGGCGATGGTGGTGAAACGTCCCCCAGTAATATTCAAGGACGTCTCATCAATGGGTAGTGCGGAGATTTCCGTAATCTGGTCAAAATCCCAGATGATGGGAGCATTCATATCCACGTGGCCGTTTTTGTCAACGACAAAGATATCGGTTTGCGGAGATCCATTGTTTTGGTTCAGCCCATAGCGGATATAGCGCCTTAGGGTGGAATCAGTAACTGTGATCAGACAGGTTCCCGGCAAGGGGACGGTGATTTTCTCCTGGTTCCTTTTTAGGGAAGTTATCCCTTTAAGTGCAAACGCTTCCAGGCTGGAACTGACCATAAATATAGGTGCATCGCGGTTTTGCACATTAGTATCGTCAATGATGAAGGCCGCCGTGCCGAAATCGGTGTTGGTCCGGATGATCGCCGTGCGCACCTTTCCTCCAATGTAATAGGTGGCCCCCTCGTCGGCTTTCACCACAAGACCTTGCTGGTTAGCGAATGCATGGGCGCCAGCGATAACGTCTATATCATCAGTTTTGCCGTCGCCTTTTGCACCGAAGTCACTATAACGGACCAATCCATTGGCTTTAAATTTACGCACATCCTCGGGGGATACATTTACCTGTAACTCCCCCTTTTCGTTGGTGCTTACCTGGGTTTTCTTCTTTGTTGAAGTAATTACGACATTGTCAAGCGGGTCTTCATGCTGTGCCTGTGCTATAGTGGCACAGCTAAATAAGAAAAACAGTAAGCACACATATTTCATCATGAGTATATTGATTAGGTTGTCAGTTAGTAGGTTATGCATAAAACGCATCACAAACTGGCAATTTTCACGCATAAACGCAAAATACATTTCATTAGATTGTATACTTCCCCCCAGATCCGCGACGGATAAAAACCGAAAAATGGTCAGTAGTCCGAATGTCTACTTCAGCGTTTAGCTGATTCCGGGAGGAAGTCATAAATGAGATATTCGTGAATGTTGATCTGGAAGGAGAGAAACTGATATTTTCCCTTTCTGGCATTATACTTAAAGTAATGATTTAATATAATTCAATTCCCCAAAGCATTTTATTTTGAGTATACTTCACGAATACGTGTAGCGCTGGTCCAGGGCTAATTTAGCCAAACATGTAATGTGGGTATTACCAGCAACTCGCATGTGGCTTGTGGCGATATTTGAAGCGTTTTACTGAACACACGATGCAAGTTGAGTAAGAACAGAAAGCTTTGAATTTACATGTTACCGCCATAAGCCATATTAGCGATTTGTTGTTCTTGATTTTAATTCCGCATGACTGTTTTTGTATATTCTTCCTTTCTTTGGGTGGGTAAATTTCAATCCAGACCAAACACCATTGATACTTAAACATGTACTTTCTACCAATCCATATGAGTACCCTATCTTGATGACAATGGGAAGTGTCAGATCTGTGTCAAGTTGTTTGTTTTTTGGCCAGGATACCCAAAGCATACCCTCAAGTCTTAGATGAGATTTTAGTTTAGGAAAAAGTATATTTTGCTCGTTTTGGGTTTTAACAAACAGATGAATGTAGTCAAAATCTCCTGAGATTGTTTTGTGCAAGTCAATGCCAGGAAGATTCAAGCCTGCAATTGCTTCCGAAGGGGCATTGATGAAAATCACTTTACTTTTTTCTTTAACCCCCATTTTCTGTGCTACTGTTCTCATTGGCTAAAAGATGATTGGATTTCAAGATTAGGTGGGTGATGCTTGACCCCCAATATATTTCTTAAAGAGAAATTTGTGAACGTTGATATGGAAAAAGAGAGGCTGATATTTTTTTCCTTTACTCTTTGTTCCGAATTGGGGGAGTGGCTCATAACGATTTGGCTAGCGGTCAGGCCGGATTGTTTGCGATTTCTGTTCTTGCTTTAGTTTTGGTACTTGGAGCAACAAGCTTCCGAGTGCGTTTCAAAGAGGCATGGCTGGTGCATTTTGTTAGCCACAGCTATTTTTTCATCAAATCATAAATCAAGCTATCTCGGTTATCATCATAAATCTTTAAATGGTTAGCTTTGTCTGCAATTTCTAGTTTAAATAGTCTTCGGTTTTCATAATCAGCTTCAGATAGATAAATAAAATCATAGTTTGCATCTGGGTCTTCAAAGTAATCAAGCTCTAATTCGTAGTATTTATAGTTAGCCGAGTAAAAATTAGGCAAATTCTTAATCCTTCCATCTATTTCAAAAACTACTTCATTCCCATTAGAATCAATATAGCTACCACTAATCATTTCCTTATTAAAAAAAATATTCAGTGGAGAATCATACATCTTTAAAGATGTCTTATTTAATCGTTTAGTGAATTTTTCTCGTTTACCGCTAAAATTTAATTCTAGCGAACTATCAGTTGTAAATATGAAGTTATCAACTTTAAAATTTGAGACATTTTCTACTTCATTTAAGTTGAATTTGGAATCATTGATGGTAAAAGTATAAACAGCCCAAGGCTCAAAGGCTATTTCATAAAATTTAATTGTGTCCTTGACAATCTCAATAGCCCTTAAATCACCCATGTTCCATTTACAATCTGAGGTTTTATAGTTCTTAGTAAAACAATCCAAAAATGATTTATTAATATATATGTCACTTAAGCTTTCATTAGCTATAGTTTTTTTTCTCTCTTCCGAAGATTTTGATAAGCTAGCTGTAGTCTGGTTTTCTTTCCGAATAGCTGAAGTTTGCTTTTCCTGCCTACCTGCATTCTGACTACAGTTGGATAAAATGATAGTTGATATAAACAATAAAACAATTGTTATTTTTTTCATTTTTTAGTTGTGGCTAACGATGAATGCAGCAGATACCCCGGTCATGTTTGCTCCTTTTCTTCCGTTGATCCATTATAGTTATTGGATCAACTAGTTTTTTGATATGGTTCAAACAGGTGTATTTGCTGCATGGTGTTGTAACCAGTCATCTTTTTAATTATTCATAAATTCTTTTTCAAACTTTTGCAGCTGTTCTCCCCAAAATACAATTGTTTTATTTAGCTCCCGGTCAAATATTAAGGTGCTACCATCCACCATTATTATTTTTAGCATAGTTCTATCAAACGTAAAGTCAAAAGTATTGTCAAATGTACCAGTCTTTCTTTCCGTATTCTGAGTTTTAGGTTTGTGATATTCAAGCTTGTAATGTTTTGACCCATTGGCAATATCATGCATTATTTGTAGACTAAGGCATATTGATTTTACATGCTCTTGATAATCCTTTAATTTAGGATATGATTTTTTCATATTAAACTCATGGTAAATCCAATCTGATAAATGCCATGAAGTCATTGCACAGTTCAATGCTATCCTAGAAGAATTGTCTGATTTTTTATAATCTTCAAAATCTGCTATAAGCTTATTATAAAAATCTCTAGGAGTTTTAATGTCAAAAGAAAGTAAGTTCATTTTTAAGATTGGTTACAACATCTGTGTAGACGCAATTGCCTATCCGGTTGCGTCTATCTGCTATATACAAACCCAAGATACGCCATGTATATTTTAACCCTATAAGATATCAAAATACGATGTTTTGAAGCTAGCCGTTTACAAACGTTTGTGGGCGGATATAAGGTACAGATGCATCCTCCACATTCAAGCGCAAAATAAAGGGAAGGGAGATACCCTTCTTCCGTTTCCATTAGGGAAAATATAAGTGCTGCTGGCTAATTCACTTTTGTTTTCTTGAATTTACCTACTGAAGTGGACTTATTCAGTCTTGAATTCTCGGTTTTACTCACTGAATCAGGTGGGGTATGTAATGAATTGACGTAATTCCACACTGAATAGGTACTATTTAGTAATGAAAACAGCTTCGTTCAGCACTGAATATGCTGGGGGATGTAAGGTATTACGATTATTCATGAGTGCCCCCTTATGTTTATGTAAGTATTTTGCGGAAACAAAGCCTTCCCCCTTACATGCCAATTTTGATGAAGGCGCTTTGCACGCTTTCATGCAGGTTTACAGCTAATCATCTTCATTTTCACGGGATAGTTTACTATTGTAATGAAATGATTTTACGTAAATCTTTAGTCCCGGCGTAAAATTCCACCTAGGACAACCTATGCCGAGTATTCCATACCAGGCATTCCATAACTGGCTTGCTGCGAGAAACCAGGCCCGGGAGCGTATGCAATGCGTCCGCATCTTATCGCGCCACGCTGGCCGGTTCTCGCTGGCCGGGTCACGTTGACCGGGTCACGTTGACCGGGTCACGCTGGCCGGGCATTTGCAATGCCCTTGATACTACCCTCCGTCTAAGGCGCATCACAGATGTGAGTAATATCGGCACGCGTAAAATACACGCGCCAGCAATCATGGCAACCTCTCAAATGTTAGTAATGATTGTTTAGCCTTATCCTTTTGATAGAAATCTCCAATCATAAATATATTCTTATCTATGAGGATAGGCACATCTTGAAAATCCAATGAACTGGAATAGGTATTATATACTGAAATCACACCATCCTGTAATTTATACTGATAAAGTCCTGAGCCAAGTTTTGGTAAAATATGGCCAGTCCTTTCTTCTTTGCCCCGGTTCAGTATAAAGAAGGATTCAATTTCATTAAATACCAAGGTATCGGATCTATCCTCAACCTCTATCCAAGTACCCTCCAGTGAATGGATTTCTATCTCATCTTTCTGACATGCCATACAAAACATAAGCACAATAATGGTGGCAAATACGCTTGCATTTTTTAACATAGGCTTGTTTTTTTGGTGCTGAAATGCGTTGTTAAAGATACAATGTCTATGATGAAAAAGGAAGAAGCTATTATACTTAAACAAAAACTTCATGCCGCGTGTGAAGCCAGCCTGGAGCATCGGCTAAGTGCCATTAAAACGGCATTGGCAGAAGCACAGGAAGCGGCCAACCAGGAAACGAAAAGCAGTGCCGGGGATAAGCATGAAACGGGCAGGGCCATGATGCAACTGGAAACCGAGAAGCTAAGCCGACAACTCCAGGAAGTCCTCCACGAACAGCAGATGCTGATGCAAGTCCGCCCAGACCAAGCCATGCAAGTAGTGGATAAGGGCGCTCTGGTCATTACCAACCAGCTTAAGCTATACATCAGCATCAGCGCCGGACAATTATCCCTGGATGGGGATACTTATTATGCCATCTCCATGCATACCCCACTGGGGATTGCGCTCAAAGGAAAGAAAGCGGGGGATATCGTTGCTTTTCAAAACAAAACGCATGAAATATTACAAATTTATTAACAAACCATATCTTTCATGAACTAAAAAGTATTGGGTATGCTTAATAATCTTTTCATAAGTAGTACCTTCGCCCAAACCACTAAGCGCCCTCATGAACTATATTCGTCTGGCACGTAGCTATCCTGGTTATCTGGGTTACGGCATGCTCCATTATTTCTTCTCTTGCATGGGGCAGACATTTCTGATCAGTACTTTTGTGCCTTCCTTTGTGGATAGCCTCTCGGTGAACAATAGTTCGTTCAGTTGGATTTACGGAATGGCTACGATCAGCAGCGCGATGGTGTTGCCCTTTGCTGGAAAATTAATTGACCAGTTCCGCCTCCGCAATATTAGTTTGATGGTGGGGGTAGGTTTGGCGTTGGCCTGTCTGCTCACTTCTTTCGCTTCCACCACCATCATCTTGTTTTTTGGCTTACTCAGCCTAAGGTTCTTCGGTCAGGGTATGATGGTGCTGATCGCTTCCACTTCCATCGCCAGGTATTTTGACCTGAGCCGGGGAAAAGCATTATCCTTATCCAGCATGGGGCTGCCCATCGCGGAATCCTTTATGCCCGTGGCGATCATCATGATGATACAAAGTGTTGGCTGGCCGGTTACCTGGCAATTGCTTTCTGTCGCTGTACTACTGGTTTTTATTCCGGCAGCCATTCTCTTGGTCAAGCGAAACAATCCATTCCAATACGTACCGGTAGAAAAAATACCGGACAGTATGGATGTGAATGTGAAACAGGATGCTTCGCGTAAAGAAGTACTGCGCGACTGGCGTTTCTATATGCTTTTGCCAGGATTGGTTTTTTTGCCCCTTTTCATCACCGGGATATTTATTCATCAAAACCTGCTGGCAGAAGCCAAGGGCTGGACGATGCAGTGGATGGCAAGTTGTTTTGTAGGCTTTGGCATCGCCCGCATCACAACTAATATTATCGCTGGTAGCCTGATTGACCGCTTTTCCTCCCGCAACGTATTCATCTTTTTTCTCCTTCCTATAGCTTTGGGCTTGGGTACGTTACTATTGGGAAACCACCCCTGGCTGGCAATGACCTATATGATACTGGCGGGGATTACGGCCAGTCTAAGCGGCCTTACCAGCGCATCGCTTTGGGCAGAAATCTACGGGGTGCGCCATCTGGGCGCCATCAAAAGCATGACGGCTACCATGATGGTATTTGCTTCCGCCCTTGGCCCGGTCATCATCGGCTTCGGTATGGAACGCAATACTGACGCTACGCTGTGGGTATCTATAGTAACTATCGGAATAATCACTTGCATGAGTTGGATCGCTATTCGGGCTACGGTAGAGAAGAAAAGAATGGTGGTGTAAATGCTATGTCTTCATTTCAGCACCCTGATAGGAAGAGTTTTTCTTAAATACCGAGTTGGCAAAAGGGCACAATGGCATGATCTTTTTTTCATTATCCCTGGCCCATTGTACAGCAGCTTTTACCAGGCTTTCCCCTATCCCCTGCCCTCTAAGTGAATCATCCACCTCGGTATGGTCAATGATAATCTTATCATCTCCGGCTTTACTATAGGTTAACACAGCCAAGCTTTTACCATCTTTGTGAATGTGAAAAGCGCCTTTATTGCCAGTGTCTTTGTGTTGAATGTCATTCATAGATATTCCTTTTGTATAAAATCTCAAAATCCTGCTAATGTTTATTTAGTTTCCAATGAGTTTTCATGCAACATTAATTTAAACTCTCTTGGCAGCTTTATAAATGGGCCGGGAATTGTTGTTTTACCCTGGCGCTGATTGTTATAGAAGTCGGTAGTTACTTCAGGTAAAGAAGGTACTTGAGAAAGGCTTTTTTGCGCTTTCCAGTGGAAATACATGATCTCAGGAGCAAACTGGGCCATACTATTTATTGTTTGACTATGCTGCCCAAACCCGCTCTTACGCCAATCTTCCAGGTTCAGCTGCTGAGGTTCCTGCGTCATCACATATAGATTATAATCCGCTTGGTTGTCTTCTCCACTCAACTGTATTGGCGCACCGGCGTTGATAAAAATATTATTCATCACCTTATTGTGATTGGCCGTAAGCCAACGGTCATTGAGTTTGCGTTTTGTGGCTACTTCGGCATGGACTACCGGCCCGCTGGTATTGGCGATCAGGTTATGATAGATCATAGTATAGTCGCTGTCATTGCCATAGATGCCATGACCGTCTATGTTCCAAAGAAAATTATTATCTACCAGATTAGGTGTTTGCGAGGCTTCCACAAATATACCTCCCTGTATGGTCTGAATATCATGTATGATGTTGGCGGTGACCCGGGAATACTGATTGTCCCAATCTATCCATATCCCATTGCCTCCCTGTATATGATGGATGTGGTTTCCGCGGATCAAGGTATGTCGGGTACGTAAAATTTTGATGCCCGAGACTTCCCAATAGTTTTCCGCATCCTGCCAGCCACAGTTTCGGATAGTATTATTTTCAATGAGGCCATCCCTGACCGAGTAACTTCTGATGCCTGCCGTACCACAATCAGATATTTGATTATTTCGCACGATAACCCCTCCCAGGTCATCATCTCCCCGGGGCTGGATATTTTCGGGATTAGGGTCTTCAAATTCATAAGCATAATAGCCAAATTCCAGTCCGGATGAATTAATCATCCGGATGATATTATCCTCAATAATCCAATGATGGCCACCCAATGCCGTCAAGGCGCCGGTGCTGGTACGCAGAAAACCATTAGCGCAATGTTCAAAAGTAAGCCCGCGAACCTGCACATATCCCAGGCCAACATTTTGGGGTTTGAGCAAATGGCTTTGTACCGCAATCTCAAAAAGGTCACGATTGGGATCGGCACTTCCAAAGGGATGAATATGCAGCGTTTTGCCATCCCGATCTACCCAGAATGAACCGGCTAAGCGGGTTAAGTCCCCATAATCTGCTAATTGTTGCATACGCTTACCGTTCTGGAAAATCATGCCACGGCTCAAATTGTAAGGCGCCAGGTCTTTCACCAGATTAGCCCAGGGCATGAGTTTATATTCATCAGGGAGAATATTGGGCAGTTGGAACGGATAGTAATTGTCTGCAAAAATACTGTCGGGTAATTCGGTCACTCATGTTTTTCTGGACCAGGTATAGGTGAGCGTTGTATTTTCTATGACATCTGTTTTTACCCGTCTTTGTATCCATTCAGTATCCAGCATTCTTGAGCCTTTGATGATCACTTCTTCGCCGGGGGCACTCTCGTAAGATATCATTTTACTATCGTTCAAACCTCCCTGTAGTGGCCTGATCGTCTCACGGTAAACGCCGGAGTAGATCAATACTCGCTCCCCGGGCTTTACCAATTGTGCAGCTTTATTGATGGTCAGTAGTGGTTTATCTTCTGTGCCGGGATTGTCATCATTGGCATCAGGGTGTCTCTGGTTGACTACATAAGTTCGGGTGTATTCAGTACTATTGTGCCAAACCTTATAGCTGTCTAAGGCGAAGGTGTCGGAAACATTTTGTGCAAATAGTGGCGCAGAAAAAAAGAAGAATAATTCGGCAAAAATCAATGTTCTATAGATAGTTTTTAGCATGCTTGTTAAGGTTACCAATTTGTAAATGAACCATCTGCCCTAAAGAATTGAGGAACCCCTTCCTGGTATTCGGTAACCTCAGCGAGCAATTTGATATGTTTCAGGTCAACTTCCACGCCCAGGCCCGGCCTTTCGTTGGGCCACATTTTTCCATCCCTGAAATCGTAGCATTCAGGAAGGTGGGGCATGTCGGGTTTTTGTTTGCCCAGCATTTCCATGAGTACCGGGCCGGAATAGGGCGCGCAGGCATGCACCAGTGCAGCGGTAGCAATGGGTCCGGTAAAGTGGGGAATCAATCCTACGTAATGCGTTTCACAGAGGGCGGCTATTTTCATAAATTCAGTAATTCCCCCGGCATTAGGTAAAGAAATTCTGGAATAATCAATCCAGTCGTTCTCAATCATCTTATGGATATCCCAGCGATCACCAAACTGCTCTCCTACAGCGATGGGTACTTTTACTTGCTGTCTAAGCATATGGTAAACCTCCGGGTTCTCGCTTCTGATGAGATCTTCTACAAAATAGGGCTGAAGATCTTCTATCAAATTTGCTAATCTGATGGCATCATTGGCATCCAGACGGGTATGAAAATCTATGCACCAGTCGCCATTTTGTCCTACGCCTTCCCTGATCATTTTGCACTGCTCGTAAGTATCCTGTACTGCATGATGTTCGTTGAATGTACTACCTTCCCGTGGTCCGCTTACACTGGTCCTATATGCCCTGAAACCATCGTCCATCGCTGCCTTGGCCTTATCTTTTTGGCTTCCTTCCCCGGGATAGCCCGTGGTATAACATTCCACATGATTACGTGCTTTTCCCCCAAGTAGCTGATGTACCGGTACGTCCAAAGCTTTACCTTTGATGTCCCAGAGTGCCATATCCAGGGCGCCAAGGGCATGCACTTTTTCTCGTCCTGGAGGATAAAAATGGCCCCGGTACATGACCTGCCAGAGCCTTTCTATTTGTAAAGGGTTCTTTCCAATCAACAGCCCGGCCATTTGGCTGACCAAAAAAGCTGTGCCCCCTTCGCCTATTCCCGTGATGCCCTGATCTGTTTCCACCGTAACCACATGCGCACTTTGATTGACCATAGACCGGGAAGGTGCTTCGTAAAAGCGTACCCGGCTAATTTTCATGTCTTCTAAGGCTAACTTTGATCGCTGATGACAAGTATTTGGTGTGTCCCTACTTTGCTTTGAGATAAAACCTAAACCAGTTGCTCCGGCTCCCAGGCCCGCCATCGTGCCTAAAAATTTTCTTCTTTTGTTCATCATATCATAGTAAAGTAGGTAATCAAAATTAATTTGGCATTCAACCTGTATGTCAAAAAAAGAAAAGCAGCCACCTACAGATGTAGACAGGCTGCTTTTCATTGCAATTTCCTATATCATATTGCTTTAGTTGCCCAAGTTAGGATTGGCTAAAGTTTCGCTGGCAGGTAGCGGGGCGAAGTATTGAATAGGGCCAAGCGGTTGTAAGTCGTTGGGGTCTTTTTTGGCTACTATTTCTTCTACCATTTGCAGCCTTACCAGATCAAACCAACGGGAGTATTCCCCGGCAAATTCCCAGGCTTTTTCCTGCACAATCTGCTCTTGGGTAGCAGATGTCCAATCTACTGAAGCATTCGGTGTATTGAGGGGAAGGCCATTGCCGCGTCGTACAATTTTGTTGACGGCTTCCAGTGCGGAAGGGTCAGCAGGATTTCCGCTAGCCATCACCTGTGCTTCGGCATAGATCAGGTATAATTCAGCCATACGTTCCAGGGGCAACGAAAACCCATTTTGCCAGTTATTATCCGGTCCTTGTAGTTTCTTATAATAGGGCCGTCCGGTCGAGAATTGCTGCCAGGGCGTACCATTTTCTAACTCCGTCATGAAAGTAATATCTTTGCGGTAGCCTTCGGGAAATTCATTAAAGAAAGTGATTTCCGAAAAGTAATCATCCCAACCGCTTTCATCACTGGGGCGGGCAGGACTCCCATAGACAGCGTTAGAATTAAAACCTACCCCAGCAAAGTTGAGGGCAAATATTTCTTCCGTATTGCCACTGTTTTCTGCCAACCAAAGATCAGCAAAATCTTCTACCAAAGCGAAGCCATAAGTATCTGCATTGTCAATGACTTCTTTGGCTTTGCTGGCTGCTAATCCATATTTAGATGCATCGTTCAATGGCCAGCCTGCCATACTCAGATATACTTCTGCCAACACTGCTTTGGCCGTTCCCTTGTTGACCCGGCCCGGTGCAGGTTTGGTATCACTCAACATACCCTCAGCGGTGGTCAGGTCAGCAATGATCTGTGCATAAACTTCCTCCACACTGCTGGACTCTACGGATAAAATTGACTCATCAAAAACATGGGTATTCAGTACAATAGGTGCTTTGCCCCACAGACGTACAATCCAGAAATAATTATACGCCCTAAGAAAAAAAGCTTCCCCGGCAATTTGTTTGATTACCGCATCATCACCTACTGCCGCTTCATAGTTGGCGATAATGTTGTTTGACCCTTGTATTGATTTGTAAGCCCCGCTCCAGATGAAAGGCAAACGTCCGTTTTGCTGGGCGACTTTAAACTGATCAAACTCCCTGAAATCTGCCTTATTACTGGCTTTATGGGTGGTAAGATCGTCACCGCCCATCAAAACCGCTTGGGTAGAGGCATTAGCCAGACCAGAGCCCCAGGTACTACTTAATGGCTTGTAAGTACCTGCCAGCGCAGCAGTGAGTCCACTCTCATTTTTTAGCGCCCCGCTTTCTGAAGTGATTTGTGCGGAAAGGTCTTCTTCCAGAAAATCTGAACAGGAAGTGAAGAACAGTACCGAAATGATTAAGGTGAATATATTTTTCATAATCTTCATATTTAGCATTTTAGAAAGTTAAGTTGATGCCCAGTGTCCAGGTTTTAGAATTGGGGTATGAACCGGCATCTGCTCCTCTAGCTTCTCCCTGTCCAATGTTGGAGTAAGATTCAGGATCAATTCCACCGTAGTTAGTGAAAGTTGCCAGATTATTGCCACTAATCATGATGGAACCGTTAATACCACGAATCAGGTCTTTGGGTAGATTATAGATAAGGCTGATGTTCTTAAGTCTCATAAAATCCCCTGACTCTACAAAGCGTGAAGATTGTATTTCTGCTACATCCGACCCGCTAAAAGCTGGAATGTCACTGTTTTCATTTGAACCCTCTACCCATCTATCCTGAATATCCACATGAGTGATTTGCCTTGCATCGGCATTGGCTAGTATGGCGGTAGCATAAGAAAAATTCCATTTATCATATCCCATCATGGACTGTAGAAATACGTTGAGGGTAAAATTTCTGTAACTAAAGGTATTATTCCAGCCCAGTAAACGGGTAGGAATAGCGCTACCGATGATCTGGTAATCATCACCGCCAATAATACCGTCGCTATTGATGTCCTCGTACCGGGAATCACCAGGAACGTTGTTAAACTCAGCAGCAGCAGCAACTTCATCAGTTTGCCATACACCAAGATAGTTCAAGCCCCAATAACTGGCCAGGCTATTACCAGGCATAATGACCATTTCGGGCAGATTAGTTAAACCTGCACCAGCGTCACCATCAGAAAAAATTCGCTCCCGGTCACCAATATTTATGACCTCATTCTGTAGAAATGACAGATTGAAATTGGAGTACCAATTGAAGGTGCCGTTGTCTACTACCGTTCCAGTCAGACCAAATTCAAAACCTTTGTTTTCTACTTCACCCAAGTTTCTAAAGATAGATCCACCGCCTGAGTATAATGGCAAAGGTTCACTCAGCAAAAGGTCAGTCGTATTCTTTTTGAAATAGTCAGCAGTCAGGCCCAACCTTCCGTTGAAAATCTGCAAATCAAATCCGAAGTTCAATTGTTCGGTGGTTTCCCATCTCAGGTTGGCGTTGCCGGGGTTTCCGATAATAATTCCTGAAGTAACTTCTCCATTTCTGAACGAAGTTCCTGCCCGATTATCGTTGGTATAAAAGGTGGTGACTGTGCCAAATACTGGAACAGCCTGACTACCGGTGATGCCATAGCTTCCTCTCAACTTAAGGTCTGTCAGAAAATCTATATTTTGCATAAAACTTTCTTCTGAGACACGCCAGCCCAAGGCCAGGGAAGGAAAGGTACCAAACTGGTTATTTCCCCTAAACTTAGATGAGCCATCAGTACGTACCGCCGCAGTCAATAGGTAACGGTCCATCAAGCTGTAATTTACCCTAGCAATATAGGATCTGATGGTCTGCCTTTCTTTGAAAGCTTCGGAAGTAACTGTATTGGCCAAGGTGATATTGTCATACTTAAGGTCAGGGAACTTGAGTCCTATCGCGTTAGTGCCAAATTGGTCGTTCTGTTGTAGTTGATGCTCTACCACCCCGGTCACCGTCACGTTATGAATTCCACCAAAAACCTTGTTATAATTGAGGGAATTGGTGTTTTGAAGAAAAATCCGCTCATTTGATCCCCGGTAGGCACTAGGCGTGTTGGTCAATCGTTGGGCACTAAAATTTTTGTACTGGGTATTTACATAATTGATACCAAAGCTGATATCCGCGGTAAGTCCGTCAACAATCTCATAGTTGAATCCGCCATTCGCATTCAGAGTATTACTTTCCTCAATGTTATCGTTGAGTGCCAACTCTATCGGGTTTGCTTTGATAGAAGAGATAGGATCACGGACGGTAGGTATGCCATTGACATCCCGGGCAGGTACAGTAGGCGACCATCCCAGTGCCCCAGCGATAGGGCCACTGGTATTGTATGCACCCCCGGTATTATTATTTTCCCGTCTCACGAAGTTCATCTTTAAGTTTGCTCCCAGCTTTTCTGATAAGCTGGCTTTTAGATTAGTGCGCAGCGAATACCGCTTAAAATCTGAATTGATCAAAATCCCATCCTGGTCAAGGTAATTACCAGAAATAAAATAAGTGACTTTATCATTTCCCCCGGAATAATCCACTTGATATTCCTGTCCCATACCTGTTCTGAGGATTTCGTCCTGCCAGTCAGTTCCACCATTCTGCCGAAATTCGGAAATTTGAGTATCGGTAAATACCGGATTGGTATTGAGTGCGGCAGCCCTTTGATTGGCCGTTTCCGCAAAAGTTCCGGCGTCCATCAAATCCCAGGTGTCCAATATTTGTGAGCTAGTAAAACGGGCAGTCAAGGAAAGCTTAGGCTCTCCGGCTTTTCCGTTTCGGGTGGTGATCAATACTACACCATTGGCACCCCTACTTCCGTATATGGCCGTTGCTGATGCGTCTTTCAGAACTTGAATGCTCTCAATATCGCTGGGGTTTACGTCCCTGAAGTTAGCGCCTACAAAGCCATCAATAACGTATAAAGGCTCGTTGCTTCCATTAATAGAGTTAGAACCCCTGATACGAATGGAGACTGCACCGCCGGGTGCCCCGGAAGCATTGGTCACATTCACGCCAGGCGTACGGCCCTGCAAAATCTGATCAAAACGGGTAACGGGCTGGCTTTCAAAGTCTTTCTGACCGACCGTGGCAATAGCACCGGTCACGTCTTTCTTTTCCTGGGTACCATATCCAACCACCACCACTTCTGAAAGCGACTGAATGTCGGGCAAAAGTGCTATGTTAATAGTATTTCTTCCAGTGATTTCTATTTCTTCAGTCTCATAACCAATAGAAGAGAATACCAGTGTATTTACATCGTCACTGACCGTAAGCCGGTAGTTACCATCTATATCGGTTACTGTACCTACGGTAGTATTTTTAGCCAGAACATTCACTCCCGGTAGGGCATCACCGTTTTCCCCGTCAGTCACTTGGCCACTAATGGATTGGTCCATTTGCGCGGTATACATAAGATGTGGCTGGAGCGTTCTGGTAACGGCTTCCTGCCTCACTAGCTCAAGCTGGGGCTGGCGTTTAATGATTTTTTCCGGAAAGCTTTTCTTCGTCTTGCTTTTTCCTTGGATAATATAATACTCGTTGAATTTACGGTATTGTAATTCCAAGGGGGAAAGAATTTCTTCCAACAAAGTTTCCAGTTCCGGTTTCTTCTCCAGATAGTTAGGTGTAATGCTGGCTGATTTATCTTTGACCACTTGATCCTCAAAAACAAAACTGGTTTGGTACTTCTCCCCGACTTCCTGTAAAATGTCTTTCAGTTGTCGTTTTTCCGCATCTCTTTGGGATAGCCGATTATTTTGTTTCTCTGGAAGCGGGTCATTGAGCGCTGCCAGATGTTGGGCAAATAGTGTGGTGTGCATGGAAAACATCAAAATTCCCAGCAGGGCCAACCTCCTACAATTGAGAGGCAGGAACCCGCTCCTTTTTTGTAAATTAAGTTTCATATATACTGTGTTTATGTGTTGAAATTACGTTGAAAAATATGGTGAATTTGTTTTTAGTTAGTGGTCCTATTGTTTGCTTTTTTCCTCCTCCATCGGATGGTTTTTGAGACACAAGGCATGGGGAAAATTTCATTTTTCCTCCATGATGATTTGTTGTTTTGTTTTGGTGATATCTATTTTAAAAGTCATTTCTATGAGTTGAAGCAGATTATCCAGGTCACGGAGCGGAACTGTGGTGGTCACAGAAAAGGGTCTCTGTTCCAGCGATTCCCCTTTGATAATTACCAAATAGCCATAGGTATCTTCAATGATACTGGCGATTTCTTTAAGGGTTGTGTTGTTTATCAGTAGTTTTCTCGCTTTCCAGGAGATATACAGATCAGGATTGACCTTCTTAAAGGTAAATGAAGCTTCTTCATGTGCAAGTGACACCAGGTCCCCTGCCTGCATGAGGGTTTTCTCTCCGGTGTCAGTGTTTTGTAGCGCAACTTTGCCAGTATTTAGCACTACTTGTGTCTGCTCACGCCGTCTTTTTACATTGAAGGTAGTGCCCAAGACTTCCACTTGCACATGGCCGGTGTGGACAATGAATTTTTTGTCATCTGCGGTATGCTGCACATCAAAAAATGCCTCACCGTATAAAGATACTTCGCGGTTTTCATGGAAAGTTTTGCCGGAATGCCAAGCTAGTGTTGAGTTTGCGTTTAATATAACCAATGAGCCATCAGGAAGCTCAATTTGCTTAATTTCGCCGTAACTCGTTTTATATGTTTCAGATTGAGTGTCCTGGAAATACAACCAAAGGAATGCGCTTAACAGTACTAACCCGCTTATCCCTGCCGCTATTTTTAGCCATTGGCGCTGGTAAAAAGGTTTGTATGGATTAGTAAACGATTTTTCATTTATTGCCTGATGGATATTCATCCGAAGCGCTTCTACTTCAGTAGCTGGCAGGGATTCCTGTTCTAATGTTAAACTTACTAATAGCTGCCTGGCCTGTTGGATATTTTCTCCTTGGAGTGGATAATCCAGCAAGAAAGTATGCCAAAATGAGTCATGTTGGTATTCTAAAACCCACTGCCGAAACTTTTCGTCCATGACAAAGTCTTCAGCCTCGTACTTGCTATAGTCCATGAGTGGTGTAGCTAATTTCTTAAAAGAAGTGTAGGCTGAGTATGATTTCTACTCAAAAAAACTGATGTTTTTTTATTATTATGATTTTCGCAATGAAGGCGGCAAATTGCTATTAGCAATTATAATGTATTGTGCATTTTAGTGTGACATATTGATGGGCTAGGAGTGCTGTAAGCTTGATGATTTTTAGCTCAATGTCATCAGATATAAGGCAAATAGAATGATCACTGCCCAATTGTAAACAAGCAAAGAAGGGTTTAGCTCATTTTTTAAGCAGTTTACTGCTTGGTGGATAAGATTATAAATGGATTGCGATTGGAGGTTCATCACCGAGGCTATTTCGTCATTGCTAAGCCCTTCAAAAAATCTAAGTTGTAAGGCTTCTTTTTGGCGGATGGATAGTTTTTGCATGGCCTGCTGTAATGCTTTACGCTGGTTTTCACCCATTTGTTCACTGATCAAATGCTGCTCATAAGGTGGTACTGAATGATATTCATGTTCCGTAGAATGGAAAACGATTTTTTGGTATTTTCTTTTCTGGTGAATAATCTTAAATCGGAGTGCTTTGAAAAGGTACAATTTGCTGTGAGAAGGTAGGGTAATACGCTCCCTTTGCTGCCATAAGTCCACAAAAAGGTCCTGGATGCAGTCTTTGACTAAATCATGGTCGGTGCTGATGTTTTTGCCATAATTATATAATGATTGGATATATTTTTTGTACAACGCATCCAAACTCTCTTTTTGACCTTTTTGCAGGGATTTCCATAGGGAATAATCGTTGGGGGTTTGCATATCAGTTATCAATATCCAATAAATAACAAGGGTTAATCAATCAATTTTAACAATATTTTATCAAATACCAACTTAAAGGACTAAATTATAAATCGCTGAGCAGATTTGAGCTGATCAAGTATGGATATTTTATGATTGGTCAATAACAATTCTGCCTTAGTCCAGTTTTTACCCATTAGCTACAGCTATTATTTTTTCGGATTACCTATTTTTTAAACACATAAAAACTCATGGAAAATAACATTGATTTTGACGATACGATTGATATCAGCTCTACTGGCAAAGTGCTGGATGGCCGATTGATTATTCAAAAAAATAGCCACGCCCTTATTATTTTGATTGATGACCACGGGAGGGTTTCAGAAGATCAGAGAAGCCTGTATGTGGCTGATTTTCTCCAGAAAGCAGGGTTTTCTACCCTCATGATTGACCTATTGACACAAGAAGAATTAGACAATGAGGCAAACGCGACCGCGCTTGATCATCTTTCGGAGCGTATTAAAGATGTGTGTTACTGGGCAGCAGACAATCCGCAAACTGAAGCTATGAATATTGGACTGTTTACGATCAATACCGGAACCGCCGCAGCCCTGGAGACCCCAATTTTTTATGATCATCAGGTCAATGCGCTGGTATCTTTGGCAGGCCGGCCTGATTTAGCGGTGGATAACCTGAAGAGCATCAATATCCCGATGTTGTTCATCGCCGGTAATTTGGATAGCTCCAATGTATCCTATCACGAAAAAGTGCTAGAAAACCTCAACGCTGAATCAAAATTTGAAATCCTCAAAGAAAGTGGCAAAGGATTTCACGATGAAAGCATGTTGAAAGATGTTGCCCAGCTCGCTAAGGAATGGTTTATCAGACATCTATGATCATCCGAGTGGTTGTATGGAAGACCATTTAAATGAAATACTTAAGCCAATAAATCTAAAATAGCTTCCCCATGACCGTCGGGAGTCGTATAGAACGGCCTGCCTTCAATGGTATACTCGGTCTCGGGAGGTATGCCCAGCATGTGGTAAATGGTCTGATGAACCTGATCAATCATTACCGTATTTTCTGTAGAAGCGCAGGGGCGTTCATCCGCGGTTTTGCCGTATACTAAGCCCTTTTTAATGCCCCCGCCCCACATCAGTATAGAGCAGCCATCAGTAAAATGGCGGTGCATGCCATAGTATTTTATGTCCTCAATCTGATCGGGTTGGTCTACCTGGTCCAGTACCTTCTCACCAGGACGGCCTTCCAGGATCGCATCCCGGCTGAATTCACTGGCAAGCACTACCAACGTCCTGTCCAGATGACCGCTTTCGTCTAAATCCTTGATAAGCTGTGCTATGGGGCGATCTATTAAAGCTTTCATTTTTTCTGCACGGGTATGGCCGTTTTCATGGGTGTCCCAGCCCAGAAAAGGCTCGTATTCAGTGGAAACACTGATGAAACGGGCACCTTCCCGAGCCAGTCTTCTGGCCAGCAGACAGCCTTGCCCAAACCTTCCGGTGTTGTAGGTATCGTACACTTCTTTAGGCTCCTGGCTCAGGTCAAATGCTTTGGCTTCAGGAGAATTCAACAGGCGATACGCCTGCTCCATAGAGCGCATCAACGACTCTTTCTGATAACCACTACCATGCTCTTCCAGCGGGCTACGCTTGACGAGTTCCTGATATAATTGATTTCTACTTTCAAAGCGTTTGGTTGTCATGCCCTGGGGTGGCCTTACGCTATCCAGTCCGGTGGAAGGGTCTGGTATCAAAAAGGGGCCAAACTCAGTGCCCAGAAAACCGGCGGAGTGAAAAGCTTTCAGTTCTTCCCCTTCACCTACGGTAAACCGCTGCCCCATACTGATGAAAGGCGGTATGACCGGGTTCACAGGCCCCAGTTCTTTACCCATCCATGCGCCTATATGGGGTGGTTGTACAGACTGAGGTGGTTCATAGCAGGTATGCCAGTGGTACTGATGGCGGGTGTGCAGGATGTGCCCTAAATCAGCCGCCCGGTAAGAACGGATAATTGCCCCTTTATCCATCACACTACCGATGTTTTCCAGTCCTTCAGAGAAAAATAGATCATCTACCGCAGTGGGAATCTTGGGAAATGTGCTTAATACTCGTTTGCTATCCAATCCTTTTTCATAGGGGGCATAAGCTTTGGGGTCAAAAGTCTCAGTATGTGCCATTCCTCCTGCCATCCAAAGCAAGATGACCGTGTCTATGGAGGAGGGCATCCGCGCTGGTGAACTACATGAACTCAAAAAACTGCTGGTGGGAAGCCCGACCGACATGGCCGACAAAGTGGCTGCACCCATCTTTTTGAGAAAATCCCTGCGTATATAATCGGTGTGATGATGCATAAGTAATTCTTTAATAGATAAATTGAAATTCTGGCAGTAAAACAGTGGCCCAAAGTAAGTCCTGAACTTCCGTAACACCAGGATTCTTCCCCAATGCTTCCGTCATCAAATTTATTTCATCTTCACTTGGCTTACGCCCGAATGATTTAAAATAAAGCTCATTGACCATCGTATCCCTATCATTGCCATACTCTGCCAGCATGGAGGTTGCCCCTTCTTTCAACACATTGTCAAAAAATTCTCCATTGGTCAGCTCCAATGCTTGTAGCAAGGTTGCCTGATTATCACGGGAGGTCGTCACATTTTCGCGGCTTGGCCGTCCCAGCGCTTTCAGGAATGGATCTTGTTTGACCATAGAAGCCCGGGCAAAGTTTTGATCGTCATTTTGATTAAAGCTAAAGCTGATGAGTTTGCCCCAATTTTCGGCATTGTAGATTTTCACTGGCTCCCAGGCGATGTCATCAAAATTGAGGGCTGTCCACGCTTGCTGTGGTTGAGTTTTCGTGGTCTTCCAATTTTCGTCAGAGTATACAAAATCCTCACTGCCATCTTCATAGCTTAACCGCAAACTAAATAGCAGTCCGGCAGGATTGGGTATTTGACCTTCGTTTTCACCTTCAACGGCAATTACATTAGCCCCTTTCTGCAAAAACTCATCTAATTTCACTTGCTTTACTTTCCGCCAGTTACTTCCTTCAACCGCTTTTTTCCCATTAATGTACAAACTAAACGCATGGTCAGCCGTAATCAAAGCATCGGCAGCATTGATGTTTTTGGCAGAGGGTATGTTGAATTCGTAGCGGAAAAATCGTTTGCCGGGCTTGGGCAAAATATCCCTTTCCAGTTCAATTTCCCGGTACCATATCCATGCGCCCGGCACGGCATTGGGTTCAGGATCGTACGCCATAGCATAATACACCGGGGCAACCACTTTGCTCACTGCATCAGCAAACTGTTCCGCACTCAACCTTCTACGGGCGGGGCCAGTAAATTCATAGTCATCATCTTTGAGCGCTGCTACATCGCTGTAATTGATTGAAGGCAATTGATAAACCTTAGAGGTCATGATTCTTTCCAGCATATGCTTTAGGTCATAATCATTTTCAATAAAGTCAGCAGCCAGCCAATCCAGCAGATCGGCATTCCAGGGCGTATTATCCATCTCATCCAGCGGCTCTATGATGCCCCTGCCCATCAACCTGTCCCAGATACGGTTGGTAATGGTGCGGTATAGCCTCCCGTTTTCTGGTTTTACCATCACTTCGGAGAGCTGTATTAATTTTTCTTTGACCGTTTCTGCTTCTATATGTCCCAGTTCAGGATAGAGAAACTGCACTTCAGACATTTTACCGGTGGGCTTATCACAGCGGAAAATTTCCATGGTGGAATCCGAGAAAACATTGGCAAAGCCGTAAGACTGTTTCAGGGTCAGGTTACTTACAAAACTGTTATGACAGGAAGCACACTTCAGATTGATACCCATCAAAGATTGGGAGATATTCTGGGCAGCCTGCATTTCGGTACGCTGACTGGCATTGACCACCCCTCTCCATTCAATGCCTTTGATGAAACCCTCTGATGCTTCGGTAGGATTGGTCAGTTCCTTTACCATCATATTGTAAGGTTTGTTGGTACTTAGCGCTTCATACAGCCAATTAGTAATTTGCTTACGTCCTCCGGTGATGAAACCTGTGCCCGAATAGTCATTTCTGAGGAGGTCATTCCAGAAGCTGAGCCAGTGCTGTGTGTAGTTCTGATCATCACTGAGCAAGGTTTTGATTAACTGGTTTCGTTTATCAGGAGAAGTGTTTTGCTCAAAAGCGATGACTTCTTCAGGATTAGGAAGCAAACCTGTGATGTCCAGATATGCCCGGCGAATAAAGGTTTTATCATCTACGACATCGGGCATTTCCTGATCGTGTACTTCAAAATACGCAGTCATTAACTTATCCACCGGATGCGGTTCATCAGCAATACTTGGAAGTTCTGGTTTTGATATTGCTAACTGCGCTTCCGGGAAAATCTTGAGGGATTCATCTGCCCAATGCGCGCCATTGTCAATCCATAAGCTGATCAGCTTAATTTCTTCCTCAGCAAGTGCCTTCCCTTTGCCCGGCATAGACTCTTCATCATCGCGGGGCAATTTGAGACGGCGAATGATTTCACTGTTTTTAGCATCGCCAATAGTGAATAATTTACCGGACTCCCCTCCTTTCATCACTCCTTCTTCCGTTTCCAACACCAGTTCACCCTTTTGCTTGAGTTCGCTGTGGCACTGATAACAGTTGTGTGCGAAGATCGCCCTTACTTCTAAATTGAGCCGGTCTTTCTGATTGGTGGATAGTTCCGCTTTATCTGAAACTACCGCAAATTCTGCCAGCAATTCGCCTGCATTTCCTTTTTCGTAACCATCATCATTCCAGGGAAATGTGCTCGTAAGAAAATCTTCTCCGTGGGTGAGACTAGCCCCCAGATGTCCGGCCACTGTAAGGGTGATTACTGTCATTAAGAGGCTGGAACGATAATACAGCAGGTGTTGACTTCCTTTTTTCTGCATAAACCTCATCACCCAGACGGTAAGCAATCCCAGTATCGCGGTGAGTATTCCCAGCAACTGATGATTTTGTACCAGATCACCTTGATAATCGTCTACCTGAAAAAGAATATAGCCCAACACGGCAGCCAACACTGCACTGGCAGCACCCAAATATATCAGCCAGCTTATACCTTCCCTTAATCCGGGCCTTTTTCCGTTAAGTGTTAATATTTCCAGGAAAAGCGCTACAACCAACAAGCCTATGGGAAAATGAACGATCAGTGGATGTAGCCTTCCAAAAAATTCGGCAATCCATAAAAATGAGTTTCCTTCCATGTATTTATCAACTTAACATATAACAAAATCATTCCTTTAAATATAAGCAAGCAAAATAACCAAAAGCAAAATGTTACTTACCCAAACATGAACAGCATAGTCGGAAGTCTCATTCCAAACTACACTGTCCACTGTTTTGACTATTTTAGTAGCAACATTTTCCGCATTAATATCCAGGATTTTGGCTTAGTTGGTCATTGATCCTTAGCTGGTCTGCAGGAATTGGGAACAATGATTCATAGGCTTCAAATTGGAAATCGCCACCGGAAAATGGAATACCCTCGCGACTTGTGGTTGGGTTACTTATTTCCTTTGCTCCATAAGCATTTAAGAATGTCACCAGTTCATCCGTAGTCATGGTGCGCTTCAAATCAAACCAACGATGATTTTCAAAAGCTAATTCTACTCTCCGTTCCTGAAGCACTGCGGTACGAAAGCTTTCCTTGTTCAGTCCGCTCAATGGGTCAAGGCCGGCACGTTCCCTTACCTGGTTAAGATGTCCATAAGCATCTTCTGTGGGTCCTGATTGCTCATTAATAGCTTCGGCAAGCATAAGCAGCACATCGGCATATCTGATGACTGGCCAGTTGTCGTTGGTCACTTGTGGGATAGAGTGGGGATGATGGTATTTGATGATATAGGGAACCGGTACCCATTCCCCATCCAGGTTGGTATATCCTTCATTTAAAGAGGCGGCTTTGCGAAGATCACCTTCTTCATAAGCAGCAATCATATCTAATGAAGGAATATTCCACCCTTCCCCATCCTGGCCAGGCAAGTCAATCACTGCCCCTCTGGATTCACGGGGGGCAAATACATAAATAAAACGACTTCCTTCTCCCAACTGGTTATCTCCCTGAAACTGGATATCAAAAATAGATTCCGCATGATTTTTATTTTGGGGATCAAACACATCCACATAATTGGGCAATAGAGAATAACCTAATGGAAGCACCTGATTAAGGGTACTCACCGCCTGCTCATAATTTTTTTGCGTAAGGTAAACTTTACCCAGCAAAGACAAGGCAGCTCCTTTGGTTGCCCGGCCCACATTATTATCATCATAACTTGCAGGAAGCGCATCAACAGCAAAGTCCAGGTCATTGATAATTAATTCATACACTTTTTCAACAGGTTCCCTGGCATAGTCGTAGGCATCTGAAGGGGATTCCAGAGGTTCAGTGATGATGATCACCTCCCCGAAGTATTGTACTAGATGAAAATAGTAATAAGCCCTGACAAATTTTAACTCTCCTTCAAAGCGATTTTTTATGTCCTCATCAATCGTAGCATTCTCAAGCTTGGCCAATGTGGTATTTATATTGACCATATTTCCATATATTGAATTGTATAAAGCGGCAATATTACCGGTGGAGGAATTGATTTGCCAGAATTCAAGCGCTTCAAGTGAGGGGCCTTGCCCCCGGTTACCCTGGTTAAAGTGAAGCGTCGTGTTGTCCGTAATAAACTCGTTGTATTGCCACTGGTTGCTGATCACAGGCTGCAACTGCCCGTATACTCCATTCAATGCCTGCTCTACCTGTATTGCATTCTGATAAAAAGTACTGGCCACCAGCACGGTAGGATCACTTTTATCCAGAAAATCTTCACTACATGAAAACAGGACCAGAAATCCCATGAAGAAAGGTATGTATATATATTTCTTTTTCATCTGTCTATAAGTTAGGATTAAAATCTAATGTTGGTGCCCAGGGTAAATACCCGGGGAACAGGGTAAGTTTCATCATCTCTGCCAGGATTCACTCCTCCAGCCTGGTTTACTTCCGGGTTATTTCCCGGGTAATTCGTGACCAAAAGTAAATTTTCAGCACTAAAAAAGATGCGGGCACCGGGTAATAAGGAGCTTTGAGATAAGGTATAGCCTAGGCTTACATTCTTCATCCATAGGTGGCTGGCATCGTATACGTAGCGGGAGTTGGATTCACGCTGCCATTTCCAGGTGTTGGTAGTAGCGATCCATCCATTACCGGGATTTTCTGCTGATCTCCAACGGTTTTTACCTTCTGCCAGGATGTTAAATACTCCATCCATATTCAGCGTAGTGGCTTCTATGTTTCTATATACATCATAGTTCTGCGCACCGGTAAACAGAATGTTGATGTCAAACCCCTTAAAATCCCCTGCCAGCGTCAGCCCCCACATGAAGTCGGGATGTGGATTACCAATTTCCACCATATCCAGTTGATCATAAGTAATTACCCCATCTCCATTGGTATCCAGGTATTTGTAAGTACCGGGAATCGCACCATCCTGGGTAGGCCATGCATCAATCTCCCCTTCAGTATTAAAAATACCTAACATTTTAAAACCGGTAAGCATACCGATAGGCCTGCCGGGCTGTGACACATTGTAGGTACCATAAAAACCGCCATTCCAGATAGCATCATTTTCACCAAAAATTTCCAGCACTTTATTTCTATTGAATGATATATTGAAATTGCTACGGAAATTAAACTGGTTCACACTTGTCCGGTAATCAAGCGCTAACTCCACCCCCTTATTTTCCACTTTTCCGATATTATCAAAAGTGGTTTGAAATCCTGAAATCACGGGTACTTCTATAGGCAAAAGCATATCGTTGGTGATCCTTTCATAATATTCTGCAGTAAACACCATTTTATTTTCAAACAGCGCCAAGTCCATTCCAATATCTATTTGGTTGGATTGTTCCCATCCTAGATTTGCATTAGGAAAGGACGCGATGGTCTGACCATTGGCGATGTTACCACCCAAGATGTAGTTTTGGGGTACCAGGTTAGCCAGGCTGACATAGTTGCCAATATCATTGTTACCGGTTACGCCGTAGCTTGCCCGCAGTTTTAAATCCGTTAACCAGCTAAAGTCAGGCATAAATGACTCTTCAGAAAGCCGCCAGCCTACAGATACCGCGGGGAAGTTACCCCATTTGTTATTGGCACCGAAGCGGGAACTACCTTCACGACGAAAAGAGGCAGATACCAGGTATTTGTCATTGAAAGAGTAGTTTACTCTGGCAAAGGAGGCAAGCAGGCTCCAGCTTTGTTCTGCTGAAGACGCATCTAACCTTATGGCTGAACCTAAATAAGGAACAAGATCATTAGCAAATTCATTACCAGAGCCTCTCAGATATTTCCAGGTTTCCTCTTGGGCAGAATACCCTAGCAAAGCCTCAAAACGATGAAGCCCAAGTTCCCTTGAATAAGTCAGGAGTTGGTCGGATGCGAGATTAATCGTCTCACTAGCATCTTCCCATAGGACTGCTTCTCTTGGGGGCGGCTGGTTGAATCCCGCACCAGCTATGGTAGATGGCCTGAACTCCTTATATCTCTCACCCGTCAGGTTAACATTCACAGAGGACCTGAATTTGAAATTCTTCAAAAAAGAAAGTTCTACATAGCCATTGGTCAACACATTGTTTGCATCCCGGTTTCTTTCTATTTCGTGCATTTCCTGGATAATATTTGCAGAGCCGAAAACACCACCAGTTCCTCCGATATAATCATTGTAGCTTCCATCCTCATTATATACCGGAAATCTGGGGTCCAGCCACAAAGCCCTACCTATGAGGGCATCCCTGCCATCGGTATTGGCAAACAGATCGTTGGTACGAGAACCTGCAATATTCCATCCTATGGTAAGAAAGTCATTGACTTTGCCCTCTATATTGGCCCTGATATTAAAGCGCTCAAAATTGGTATTGATCACTGTTCCCTCCTGGTTCAGATAACCAACAGAAAGCAGGGTCCTGATGTCTCCTTTTCCTGCTGACAAAGTCACGTTGTAATTCTGAAAAGCTGCCGTACTGTTGG
The DNA here is from genome assembly GCA_038259985.1 of Cytophagales bacterium. Lineage (GTDB taxonomy): Bacteria > Bacteroidota > Bacteroidia > Cytophagales > Cyclobacteriaceae > Catalinimonas. The sequence goes on along the minus strand of JBBSOG010000003.1, from coordinate 8,374 downwards.
TAAGTTCTTCAAACCAATCCGTAGAATATTGGGTTTGCTCAGGAAAGCGGAATTCTTCAGGTACTTCCTCGATAGCCGGTTCCCTACTTTCAAAATACCGGATTCTATCCATAAAGCTTTCCTTTTTAAATTGGGCGAATTCTACCCCATTCATCATTTTTGTTCTCCTTGAATCAGGAATATTAGATACACCATAATTAGCAGTAAAATTGACATTTACTTCTCCTGCTTTGGCCGATTTTGTAGTGATCAGGATAACCCCATTGGAACCTCTGGCACCATAAATGGCCGTGGAGGCAGCATCTTTCAATACCGTCATACTCTCTATATCATTGGGATTGAGATGCTGGCCGATAGAGGTGCCTACCGGAAAACCATCAATGACGTAGAGAGGTTTACTTCCCGCACCCAGTGAACCTAATCCTCGCACCTGTACCTCCAATTCCTGTCCCGGCCTACCGTTATTTTGTCTCACCAGCACGCCTGCTGCTTGTCCTTGTAACAGACGAGAAGGGTTGATAACTGGTACATCCCCAATATTTTCCATACTTACTACCGATACCGCTGAGGTAATGTCTGCTTTCCGCTGTGACCCATAACCCATCACGACCACTTCAGTAAGACTTTTAATATCATCTTCCAGTGCTACATTGACTGCCGATCTGCCATTTACAGGAACTTCCCGTGAGATATATCCTATAGATGAGAATATCAGGGTATCATTTGCATTGGGTACATTAATGCTATACTTACCTTCTATATCTGTGACCGTACCCGTGTTACTTCCTTTGACCAGTACATTTACCCCCGGCAGTTCACCTCCGTCGGCGCTAGAGGAGACTTCCCCCCCCACGATCAGTTGTGGTTGTGCCACTGCTGCCTGTTCCATGATAGAAGGTTCAGCTTCTATTTTTCTGGAAATGTGGATGTTCTTTCCAATTCTTTTGAACTTTATACTTTCTAGTTTTGAAAGATCAATTAGGATTTCCCCCAAAGAAGCTTCTTTATTTTCCAGCCATACCCGGCTGTTCAGGCTCACTTTAGAGTCATCATAGGTGAAAGAGAAATCCGTTTTTTCTTCAATCTCTTTCAGCACATCTTCTAGCCTGTAATTTTTCTTATTGAGTGCAATGTGTATTTCATAGACACTTTGATCACTCTGGCCGTGTCCAGCGGTGGCATACAATACGTTTACCAGAAAAAACTGGAACAACATACTGTACAACATAAATTTTGACATCCAAAGTAATGTCGTTTTAGATCTTTTTTTCATAATCTTAGGTTGTTAGTGTGAGCATTGTGTGGTTGTATTAGTTATTTTATGTTTAGGTAGTTTTTGAAGCAACCCCTTAATTGCTTTTAAGGTGCATAGTCTATGGTTTGATAATAATATTTTTGTTTTCCTGGATTTCGTAGGTAAACTCTGAGGCGTAGCTAATTCCATCCAGTACCCTTTCCAGGGATTCATTTATATATCTTCCGCTGTATTTTCCTTTGATGATTTGCTTATTGGGAACGATGATGTTAACTCCATACCAATCCTCCAGTTTCTTCCATACTTCTTGAGCAGGGTCTTCATCAAAAATCAAAATATTCTTGCTCCAGGCGATGAGGTCACTCACATCCAGCTGAACGCTGGACAAGCTGCTCTCATTTTTTGTGTAGTAGCTAACTTCATTAGGCAGGCGGTATACTTCTTCTGTTGAATTTCCTTTGACCTTGACTTTGCCACTGATTACCGCTACGGCTACTTGATTTTCATTTTCATAAGCCCTCACGTTAAATGAAGTGCCCAGAACTGTGGTCTTCACTTCACCGCTCATGATGGAGAACGGTCTTTTTGCATCTTCTACAACCTCAAAAAGTGCTTCGCCTTCCAGCTTTACATACCTGTTAGTCTGATCAAATACAGTAGGAAAAACCAGTATACTATTAGCATTGAGCTTTACTATGGTGCCATCAGGCAGCCTCACTGTTAATTTTTCACCTTTATCCGTATGTTTTACAACCCATGGAATAGGTTCCTGAAATTGGGTTTCTTTTGGTTGGGATAAATACCAGAAAGTAAAGCCTGCCATCATGAAAAGGAACAAACTAGCGGCAATCCGGATCAACTGATTTCCCCAAATACTTTTTCTTTTTTCCTGATAGCAAGTGCTCTCCAATTCTGATAATAACGTTTCAAGCATGCCATCATAGGCATCCTTAGGCAGCTGATAGGTATGTTGGTATTGAAAATCACTAACCATTTCCCGGGCCAGTTTAAGTACTTTTACCTGGCTAGGATGTTTCTTCATCCAATTTTTCCAGTAGGCATCAGATTTAGCATCGGGTTGGAGAACCCACAGAACGAAGTACTCGTCTTTCAGAAAATCTTGTATATCATTTTTCTTTTGGTGCATTGCTCTTCCCTTGTTCTATATATACATAGGCATGAGATTGAGAAATGACCATAGTAATTGTGAAAAAAATTTCTGCTTCGCCTGATTTTACTAGAAAACGCGCATAAACAAGGGGGGTAACTTCTTATTTAAGGATATCTATAGGAATGGGGTAGCCAATAGAAATGGCCAAAATGGGTATAAAACACTTTTATAAGGTAGTAGATGTTTGCTTAAAGAATCCATGGCCCGGTATATGAGTGCCCTGGCGGATTTGGTGCGTGTCATACCGATGATCTGGGCAATTTCTTGATAACTCATACCTTCATAAAAGTATAGCAGGAGGGCTTCTTTTTGGCGAGGTGGCAGCTTATTGCATTCTTTACTGATGATTTCTTTTTGCTGGTCTGAAAACTCTTGATCAATAAACTTCACACTGGTATCTTTCAGAATGTTGAAGTTTTCCGAAGACAAATATTGCTCATCACGAATGTATTTTTCTTCCTGCTTCAAGCGGCGAACTATCTTCCGGCGAAGTGCTTTAAACAAGTAAAATTTAATAGATGGTGCATCTCCCAGCGTATGTCTTTTGCTAATCATCTCCGTAAATAACTCCTGGATACAGTCGCTTACCCACTCATGCTGACGGGTAAACTGGCAGCCATAGTTATACATTTTGTTTGCATACTCCTGATATATATAGATTAACGCCCCTTCATCCCCGTCTTTAAACGCATTCCAAATTTCTACTTCAGATTGGTACAACCTTTTCCCTTTACGATCATCCTGAAATAAATCCTGATGTATTATACTGGAACCGATTAGTTTATCATGAGAGGGTTTAGTGTTCATACCTGATAATTTGCAAGCCGGATATCATGAGAAAAAACTATGCTTTTTCGTAATTCATCTAAAGAACGATAAATAAGTTGGCGGGTATGTTTGGGGTTTTTGAATTCCATCACCTCACTAATCTCCGTAGTCGTCAGGTTTTCATAAAACTTCAATTGGATTACTTCTTTTTTTCTGCCTGATAATTTTTCTACGGCAAGTTTTAACCGCTTCATTGTCATATTGACGGCTTCATGCTCATGATGAGGTGTAGGATTGGGAATAGCCAATGTATAATCTTCATACATCTCCCGGTAAGCAGATGAAAATAACTGCTTATCTTTATCCCTTACTTTATTAATTTCTTTACATACTTTCCGTTTCATGATTTTAAGAAAGTATTGCTTCAGGGAATAAACTTCCCTGAGTTGCTGCCTTTTCTGCCATATCTCCGCAAAGATATTTTGAATACAATCTTTCACTTGTTCTTCATCCCGGCACAAACGGTATCCGTAATTAAATAGTACCGGAAACATCTTTCCATAAATTATATCAAAAGCATTTTCACTACCATCCCTGAAAGCTGACCATAGTTGTTCATCAGCAATATTTGAGGTTAGGTTTTCCATTTTGGAACGAATTTTAAGTCAGCAGAAAGAAAATTTAGACTAAGTATTAAGCTTTTCTGATAGAAGAGGCTTTCTATTTTACAATTGAAACCCAGTGATTCTAATAAGCATTTGTAAATGATTTACTTAAATAATTGATCAAATCTTTAAAACCATCCATCAAAACTGCATTAATATTAAAAATAATTACATCATCTTTTCATGAGGCTTCATCCTGTACTGTACTGTTTGGATAAATTTTTAGTAAAGAAAAATGCTTATCTGGAAGGCAATAGACTTAGGGTGGGGGAAATAAAAATGCCCCGATGAATAATGTGGTCAAGCGGGGCACTGGGATTTTGTGTGTATTTGTGGTGTTTACTTCCAATCTACCTGGGTATCTTTCCAGCTTCTGTCTTTGGCGGATTCTAATACTGCTTCACAGACTTTTTGGGTTTCCATGGCTTCCTTAAAATTAGGTAAACACGGCTCTCCCGTTTCCAGGCTCTTCAGGAAATCCGCTACCTGATGTGTAAAAGTGTGTTCATAGCCAATGGAAGTTCCGGGAATCCACCACCGGTCCATGTAAGGCTGGTCGCCATCCGTCACCAGAATGGAACGCCAACCCCGCACGATACCTTCATCATCATGATCAAAAAACTCTACACGGTTCATGTCGTGCAAATCCCAGCGGAAGGAGGCATGTTCCCCGTTGATTTCCAGCGTGTACAATGCTTTGTGGCCGCGCGCATAGCGGGTCGCTTCAAACAAACCGAAGGAACCATTATTAAAGTGGCAGTGAAAAATACAGGCATCATCAATGCCTACCTTTTGCTTTTTGCCACTGGCCTGGTGTACCCGTTCTTTGATGAAGGTTTCAGTCATCGCGGAAACATCTTTGATGCCACCATTCAGCCACATGGCAGTGTCTATGCAGTGAGCCAGCAAGTCGCCCGTAACCCCGGAACCGGCGGCATCAGCGTCCAAACGCCATAAGCCTTCACCTCCCTGGGGCAGTTCGGGACTGATGGTCCAGTCCTGTAAAAAATTAGCACGATAATGAAAAATCTTGCCCAGTTTACCTGAATCAATCACCTGCTTGATCAACGTGACCGCGGGAACGCGACGATAATTGTACCAAACCGTATTGGCAACCCCCGCTTTAGTAATAGCATCCAACATAGGTTTTGCTTCGGCCACGGTACGTGCTAGGGGTTTTTCGCAAAGCACCATCTTACCAGCCTCCGCAGCAGCGATAGCGATTTCAGCATGTTTGTCGTTTGGGGTACAAATATCTACCGCGTCTATATCTTCACGGGCAATGACTGCCTTCCAGTCTGTTTCGTGAGATTCGTAGCCCCATTGCTCGGCAAAAGCTTTAACTTTATCAGCAGTACGGGCGCAAACTACTTTCAGCACCGGACGATGGGTTAGTTCGGGAAAAAATTGACTGACTTGCTTATAACCATTGCTATGGATACGGGCCATCAAGCCAGTACCAATCATTCCTATTCTTAAGTCTTTTTTATTGCTCATTAGTTGTTGAGATTAGTATTAAACATCGGTTTTTATTGAAGCATTGGCTCCAATACTTCTTTAATATAAATGCCGTCAGTAAGGGTTACCTGGTCGGGATCAGTGATCGCTTCATCACATTCATCTTCTACAATGATCCAGCCTTCAAATCCGGTATTTTTAAGTTCTTTGGTAATGCCATCAAAGTCAATGATCCCCTCTCCCATCGCTGCCCAGCGGCCATCCTGGAACATATCTTTATAATGTACACAATTAACCAGTTCGCGATACTCACGGATAATTTTCAGAGGATCCATTCCTCCTTTGGCGATATGGCCTACGTCTGGAGTGTATTGTATTACCTCATTGTCCAATCCATTGAGAAGTATTTTGTAATCTTCTTCAGTTCTATAAATAGATCCTGCCGGAGAGTTGGGGTGATAAGAACAAACGATGCCTCGTTCATTTGCCCTTCTGGCGATCTGATTCACACAGCTTAATAGATTTTGCTGGCGTTCTTTCAGGTTTTCACGGTCTTTACCCGGCTTTTGTACCAGTAGAAGGATAGTATGGGGAAAGTGTTTTAAAAAATTGATCCACTGCTCGGCACGGGTTTTTTCGCTGGCGGTTTCCTGCGGGTTTTGCCAGTCTTCAGCTAAGCATAAAACTGATAATTCCAGTTGGTATTTATCCAGTGCTTCTTTCATTAATTCCGGGTCGGCAAAACGGCCCATGAAACTGGTGTCCGGTTCAATGCTTTCAAAACCAGCACGGGAAGTTACTTCCAAAATATGCCCCAGCTTATCTTTGTACTGCTCGCCCGGCATCTGCCAGGTATACGTCTCGCAGCCTATGCGTATTTTATTCATGTTTTTTTACTTTAGTAAAGATCAACAATAACTACTCTTGCCAGCCACGTAGCAAACGAGTCCAATTCAAGCCGAACGACTTGCAAACGCGCTCGAGAGTATTCACTCCGAGAGTATTCACTCCGAGATTATTTTAAACATGCGCTTTTAGCCAGTCCAAAACTCTGTTGTTAAAATCTTCTATCTTTTCCCAGTGAAAAGCATGGCCAGTCTCTTCGTAAAGATGTAGTTCGCTGTTAGGCATGGCTTCCGCCACTTCACGCACCATCCAGGCCGGGATGAAGCTGTCATCTTTTCCACCAATCACCAGGCAAGGCTGCTTTATTTTAGGTAGTTCGTCGAGTGCATAGTGTGAAATGCAAGCAGCTGCTTGTCCTTCAAGGCCATGTAATGGTTGAGGAAAAGCCCCATTGGCAGCGTCTTGCTGGGCTTGCATGAGTTCTTCATACACCGTATCATCGTCCCAACTGGATTTGTGGTAGATCAGTTGCTGCACAAAATTAGCAAAGTCTTCCGGACGTAAGTGTGCCTTGGCATGTATCATGTGTTTGAAAACGGCTTCGCCTTTACGGTCGCAGCGCGCCCAGGGACACATCTGTACGATTGCATGTACTTTTTCGGGATGACGGATAGCCAATTGCTGTACAATGGCCCCTCCCATAGATACGCCTACAACATTAGCTTTTGTAATGTTCAACTGATCCAGCAAAGCGGCACAGTCATCAGCCATTTGTGCAGTGGTATACTGCCCTTCAGGTTTGTCTGAAAAGCCTACGCCCCGGTTATCGGGCATAATACAACGAAAATTTGACGACCAGTGCGCCACGTGTTTTTCCCAAACCGATCCCGGTGCTGTGATACCCATAACCATTAACAATGGATCGCCGGTACCCCGTTCTTCGTAGTAAAGCTGGATTCCATTTGCCTGAACGTATGGCATATTTAGATTTTTATCCTCAGTGTTCTCTGCAAGCAACACTAAGGGTGGTTAGACTGCAAATATTTATCTCGGTTGGTATGCTAGGTTTATAGTTATTTCAGGTATCAAAACTCAGCGATTGTTGTTAAATTTTTGCTCGATATCGTTCCCTCTTTATAGCAAGCATACCAATCAGAAGCATTCGGGATATTGGCCATTTCTTTTTCTGCTTCTTTGGCATCTTGCTGTGATTTCCAGTGAACAATATCTGTATAACTTCCATCGCTATTTGTGTGGATTTCCCATTTAATAAATCCAACCTGATTTTTCATCCAATCATTAACGATTTGTTTCGCAATTTTAATCAATTGTTCTTTTGATGTGTCATCTGCTAATTCATAGCTAATAATATCCTTGTACATGATTCTATATTTTTAACGTCTGTCCAAATTGGAGATAACTGAAGTAAATCTGCCCTCCCAAAGTTTATTTAGGGTTGACAGATACATTCATCAATTAACAATTATCTGATTTTCTTACGCTTTCCAGCCGTGGGCTTCTCTGACTTTAATCATGGTGGCCAGGATATCGTTCCAGGTTTGCTGCTTTTCCATCACCGCATTGTCAAACATGCAGCCGTCCCAGCAAATATGCTGAAAAGCTTTGGTGAGCTTGCCATGTTCATCTCTCAGCCAATAGCCAGCATCATGGGCGACATCCAGTTTACCCTCAGGGTCGGTAGCCAGGCAATGACGTCCGGTTTTATCATGCGAACCAGTACCATGCACGGTGCCATCATTTTGTGCCACGTGAAAGTCAATCGTCCAAGGACGAAGTGCCTCAGTGACTGTTTTAAGTCCTTCTTCCAGGGTTTTGCGGTCAGACCAGTCAAAATCTTTAGGCAGAATGCGATCTTCCGGGCGGTTGTAACCTAGCAGATACAAAAGCGTATGCGACATATCCGCCTGAAAACCCATATTTGGGCGGTCTACGGATTCTAAGGTGTCTACCATCGTTTTCCAACTGTGCATACCGCCCCAGCAGATTTCCCCTTCAGCAGCTAGTTTTTCGTCAAAATCAGCAGCCACATCACAGGCTTCGCGGAAGGTTTGGGCAATAAGTTTATTACTTGCGGCTGGGTCTTGGGTCCAGGTATCGGGGCTGGAAGCGGTGTCAATGCGGATGACACCGTAGGGACGGACACCATGCTCGCGCAATACTTTTCCAACATGACAGGCTTTGCGTACCATT
>JBBSOG010000002.1:0-48946 GCA_038259985.1 Cytophagales bacterium | reverse complement strand
TATACTTAATATTTTAGGGTCATTGCTGTATACATTTCACCTCCCAAGCATGATGTTCAGTTTTATCCCAATCCAGTGCAGGGAGAAAAAGTGATCATAAACATAAATACTGAAAGTGGTGATCAGGCTGAAATGCTTCTGCAAGATTTATCAGGCAAAACTTTATTTCAACAAAAGCTAAACAAAGCTTGGAGTGAGATCTCAGTAAAACCAAAGCTTGACATTGGGACATACCTACTTGTAGTGAAAAGTCCTAAAATCAATCACTCTCAACTGCTAATTATAAAATAGCTTCTTCTAACATTTACTTCAAAAGGACGATTTTTAGACTTCCCATGATTAGTGTGCCTATTGAAAAACTAGGAAAAGCAAATTTTATTTTTTTATTCCACTCTCACAACTTGAATTCAAGTAAAATAGCCTGACTAAAAATATTGGAATTATTGCGGCAAATAGAAAAACCTGAAGTGAAAACTTCAGGTTTTTGTAGTAGCGGGGACAGGACTCGAACCTGTGACCTTCGGGTTATGAGCCCGACGAGCTACCAACTGCTCCACCCCGCGATGTACCAATAAGCATCTTTTTGCTTATGAGGCTACAAACGTAGGGCTTTTTATTTTTTATTCCAATATCTTTGTAAAAATTTTCTACATGGAAGCCAAAACACATCGCGCCGGATTTGTGAGTATTGTCGGAAAGCCCAATGTGGGGAAGTCTACACTTATGAACCAACTGGTAGGTGAGCGGCTTTCCATCATCACCTCCAAGGCACAGACTACCCGCCACCGCATCATGGGCATCATCAACGGGGATGATTTTCAGGTAGTATACTCTGACACACCGGGCATACTGAAGCCGGAATACGAACTCCATGAGTCTATGATGCGCTTTGTCAGCATGGCTTTGGAAGATGCCGATGTTATCCTTTTTGTGACAGATCTTTACGAAAAATACCAGGAAGAACAACATATTCAACGACTTAAAGACAGCGATGTGCCGGTCATTCTGGTCATGAATAAGATTGACCTGGGCAAAGGCTCGCAGGCAGAAGACAAGATGGCTTACTGGCAGGAAATCCTGGAACCGGAGGAGTCCATACTCATTTCTGCGCTAGAAGGGCTAAACATTACGCAGGTTTTTGAGGCAATTTTACGCCGCTTACCCGAGCATCCCCCCTATTTTCCTAAAGATGAACTTACTGATAAACCGGAGCGTTTCTTTGCCGCCGAGATCATCCGGGAGAAAATTTTTACCAATTATAAAAAGGAAATTCCTTACAGCTGCGAGGTGGTAATCACTGAATTCAAAGAAGAGGAGAAAATCATCCGTATGCGCTCGGAGATTTTCGTAGAACGCAAGAGCCAGCGGGGAATTCTTATCGGCAAAGGCGGGGAAGCCATCAAGAAAGTGGGTATAGAAGCCCGGGCTGACCTGGAAAAATTCTTTGACAAACAGGTTTACTTAGAACAGTTTGTGAAAGTTTCTCCCGATTGGCGCAAAAAGCAGCCGAAACTTCATAATTTTGGCTATTAATCATTGACAGCGGTTTTGCTGTCAATATTCTCAAGTTTCAAATTCAATTTCCAATAAAGTGTCAAATATAGTAGCGATTGTAGGCAGGCCCAATGTGGGCAAATCTACCCTTTTTAACCGCCTGATTGAGCAGCGGAAGGCCATCATGGATGATGTGAGTGGTGTGACCCGTGACCGGCATTACGGCTATGGACAGTGGAACGGGCTGCACTTTACGGTCGTTGACACCGGAGGCTACGTGGCCAACTCAGAGGATATTTTTGAAGAAGCCATCCGCACCCAGGTAGATTTGGCCATCAATGAGGCGTCAGTGATACTTTTTATGGTAGACTGCGAAACCGGCATTACTGACCTGGACGAGAATTTTGCCAGCGTACTGCGGGGCACGCAGAAGCCTCTTTACATCGTAGCCAACAAGGCAGACACCCATGAGCGTTCTTTCATGGCTTCTGAGTTTTATGGCATTGGATTGGGTGAGGTCTTCCCTATCTCTTCGGCCAGTGGCTCCGGTACGGGAGATTTGCTGGATGCCGTAGTATCTCATTTTCCTGCCGATGATGACGAAAACCCCGAAGCGGGTATTCCTCGTCTGGCGATTCTGGGCCGACCCAACGTGGGCAAATCTTCTTTTCTGAATGTACTCCTGGGTGAAGAACGTAGCATTGTAACCGACATTGCCGGTACTACCCGTGACTCACTGCATTCCCGCTACAATTTGTACGGCAAAGATTTTATTTTAATTGACACTGCCGGGTTGCGCAAGAAAGCCAAGATATCGGATGACATAGAGTTTTACTCTACCATTCGCAGCATACAAGCGCTGGAAGACAGCGACATTTGTATTGTGATGCTGGATGCGCAACGGGGCATGGAAGCACAGGACATGAACATTATTCAGCTCGCCGACAAGCACCGAAAAGGCATACTTATTTTGGTAAACAAATGGGATTTGATAGAAAAGGATACCAAAACTGCGTTGGCCTACAAAAAACAGATTGACGAACGCCTGGGCGAATTCAATTATATCCCAGTGGTCTTTACCTCTATGGTGACCAAGCAAAGGGTGTTTCAGGCGGTAGAGAAAGCTACTGAGATTTACGAAAACCGGCAACGGAAGATCAGCACCTCCAAGCTCAATGAGCTGTTGGGCAAAGATATAGAGCATTATCCCCCACCATCAGAAAAGGGCAAGCATATCAAGATCAAGTACATTACGCAGTTGCCAACCAGGACGCCTTCTTTCGCTTTCTTCTGCAACCATCCCAAGCACGTGAAAAACGCTTACAAACGCTATCTGGAAAACAAATTAAGGGGACACTTCAACTTTGAAGGCGTCCCCCTGAATATATTCTTCCGGCAGAAGTAAGCGTTTATTGCCTACTCCTGGGGTGGGGTGAATTCGAACAATCTTGAGCCTGTTAACAAGTATCCCTTTTCAGGAGAGGAAATTCCCACTCCCTGATAGTAATCAGATGGATAATCTAGCGATTCCCAGTTATCCTCTTTTTCATTATATCTCAATAGTTCTTCACTTGTCGTGATATAACCTGTATTCTGAGTAGTAAAACTTACTAAAAACCGCGAATATGCCTCTTTTACTACAATATCTGATTTCTGATCCCATAAATTCTGCTGGGGAGCGTATTTCCATAATATATAATGCTCTTTCTCATTATAATACTCATGCTTATCATTGATAATGTAAATATTACCATTTAGAACAAATGATGCAGTATAGGAAATCGGGGTGGCTGTTTTTTGTGTCCAAGAGTTATTTACAATATCGTATTCCCAAAGTTGATCAAAACTTAGAAAATATGCTTTATTATTGATTAGTAAAACATCTGCAATTCTACTTGGAGCTGAGTTTATTTTAGTCCACTTATTCTCAGCAATAGTATATCGCCATAAATCTGATCTGCTTATCATATAAATCTCTTCATTATATACAAATGCTCTTCCTAATCCTATACTTTCAGAAGGACTTTTTAGTAAGCTCCATTTATCTGTTGTAATATCATATTCGTACAAACTTAAATGCTTATCACTCTGAGTAGATTTATCCATATAATAACCACCTGCATATATTTTTCCATTACCAAAACAATAAGTACTAAAATCATTTCCATCCGAGGGTACCCTTGGATAGTTATTCTTCTCTTGCCACGGATTATTTTCTGTTATGATCTTAAACTTAGCGTATATACCGTTTATCGACAAGGTGGCAGTGATTGGATCGTTAAAGTAGAATTGTGAAGAAGCTACAGAAAGATAAACCTTGTCTCCTTCAACAAAAGATAAATTATCATTAGCATCATGTGGAACCTCATTGATATAGACTTGCAGAGGTTTCATTTCTATAGCTATAGGCTCACCTTCTTGATTTTTCTTACTCCAGTAATTATCATAGCTAATGCTGCATAACCCTTGAGGAGTACGATGAGGGAGTCCACTAATAGTGACAGTATTTGAAATATAAGCAGTAAGACGTTTCGCGTTTTCAATAGGGGTAAAGCTAAAGGGATCAGGTGAGTAATCGTCCGTTGTAATACTAAAACTGGCTGTTACTCCATTAATATCTACCAGCGCGGAAGTAGCACTTGCAAACTCAGTGCTGGAAGTTAGTTGAATTGCCAGTTGGTCACCATTCTTTACAGAAGTAGTATCTGTAGTCAATATCTTACCGTTTTTGATGAGCATTCCTTCCTCAATTTTCATTGGAGTGGAGAAAGGAACCCCACTGACGGTAACGGTATTGGAAGTGTAGACTGAATCTACCGCGACATCCTTTTGGGCAGTGAACTTGAAAGCATTAGGAATATAGTCATCTGTGATGGCCTTGAAGTTCCTGGCCAGTGTTCCAATCGCGACCGAAGCTTGTACCGTGTCTATATAATTACCGCTTGAAGTAAGCTGAAGTTGTAGTTCATCCCCATTCTTTACTTGAGCTACTGAATCCGTAAGTATACTTCCGTTCAAAACAATGTGACCATTCTTTACCACTGCATCGGCAGTACCTCCCTCTTTAAGCCCGCTAATCTTTATCGTATTGGAAGTAACTTTTGATTTGATAGCCACATCTTTCTGTAGGGAAAATGTAAAGTTTTCCGGGGTATCATCTTCTTCTTTGTTAAGGATACCGTCCCCATCGCTATCAATGTACTGCTCAAATGTGGGAATGATAGCTTTCACGCCCATATCTTCATAACGCTTCTCTAAATTGCTTCTGATATGAGGCAAATTAAGCGACATGGCCTGTTCTTTCAGTTTGGTTTTGGTCGTCTGGCTGTTGAGCGTACCGTCTTCTTTGAGGTCAGTAATGATATTGGCAACTAACTCGGAGAGTTCGGCTACGGAATTATCCGCTTGTAAAATGGCTGAAATAGCCAGCAATTTGGCATTGTCATCGCCATCCTGGGCAATATCTAGTTGTTCGGCGTAAGCGATACTGTCAGACTCAATCCCAAAAACGGTCAAAATTTCCCGCTGTGCCTGCTTTTTTGCTTCGTCAAAAGCTGTTTCTTTTTCCTGCATTAGGTAGATGACCCGGTTATATTCCAGGTAAGAAAGCAGGTTAACGTTTACCGAGTTGGCATCCCTTACATTGGCTAAGCCAAAAAGTGTAAGTTGCGCGGCAGATTTTTCTCCCTTTACTTCGTCAAAATAGAAACCGTTGGCCTGAAGTTGCACGTAGGCTGAGTTGAGCGGTACTCCCTTAAAATTGAAAGCTCCCTTATTGTCACTGATCTGGGTTGTAAAGTTTTTACCACTAGCCAGCAAGTTCTCATTAAGTTCTGCCAGTGTAATGGTCGTTCCATTGATAAACGGCCCTTTTTGCACATAGCCATTGATGTTTGTCAGGATAGAATCCTCCACAATTGGGGCAGTAGGTTGAATGACAATCACTTCTTCGTCTTCACGACAGGCTGATAACAGTAAAAAGGTACAGAAACTACAGAGCAGAAAGGATACAATTATTCTCATTACCAATATTTATTTGTACTTAAAGAACAAATATAGTGATAATGTAATATTGATATATAAAAATAATATTAAATATATGTAAGTTTCTATTTATGCGCTTCCTCATAGTGCTGGCTGAGTATATCTTCTCCAAAATCTTTCTCCAGGTCACGAATGACGGTGTGTACATGGTTAGCATCGTTCTGAGTATTGTCGTACTCAATCACGAAGCTAGGGCCATGGATACGATAGTAGTGCTTGTCACCCATCTCATAGCTACCTGCCCAGGCAAAGTGAATATTATCCAAGCCAGCTTTTTTTATCCTTGACATAGCCTCCTTCATGATTTCGGGCTGATGCACGCTGTAATAAACCTCTATCAATTGCATCAGTTGCTCCTGCTGCTGGCGGTTCATTTGACCATACGCAAGCCCTTCGGTTTTCTCTATGTTGGCTACTTTGGTATTAGTGGTCACAATATCCGGGTAGGCTTCTTCGGCAATCAAAGTTGTTTTTTGCTGCTCCTGATTGAGTGATTTTACCAAAGACCTGCCCAAGTCTTCTTCCGGTGCCAGTATTCTCCAACCTTCACGGGGCCCTGAGGGTACCCTGCCAGGATTTGACCCAAAAAATGTAGGAGTTACCGAAACAATTTTGTCACTCACTGAGGAGAAATTCAGGGAAATATGATGGCCTTCAAAGCGCCAGCCCCAGGCTTCATCAGCAGCAGGTTTACCAAAAATGGTGAAATAATAATTATCAGGATCACGGTGGGTATCTCCTGGCTCACGGCCTTCCACGCCGCGCAAAATACCTTCCAGTTCCCTGACTTGTTGGGCTTTTTCATAGCCTTTCTCGCTCAGGGAAGCCCGCATCAGGGCAAAGGCTGCTTCTTGCTGCGCTTTCTTCATCTCTTTGATGGGCAATCCCTGCCTGGCTACCGGCGTGTAGTTCCACTGATAGCGCTCATCATCCTCCAGGGAAAAGCTCACCTTATCTTTTTGGGCCGTATCCAGGCTATTGAGAAAAGTTTGTGCCGCTTGTAAGATGGAGGTTTTATGGGTATGGGGAATGAAACCCAGGAGTAATATCAGACTTAAAAAAACGAAAGTACCGCTATAAGCTAAATTTTTCATGTTTGTTTTTATTTAGGTTGTTGATGGCACTGAATTTACAAAAAATAGTAGTGTAAATCGCGAAAGCAAAAAAGTTAGCCAAAAGTAAATCCTTAGTACGGCTACCCTAAATAAAAAAGCCTGAATTATGGATGATAATTCAGGCTATGCTGAGGTATATGTGCTAGAGGCGGGAGTCGAACCCGCACGAGAAGATCTCACACGCCCCTGAAACGTGCGCGTCTACCAATTCCGCCACTCCAGCTTATTACAAAAATTGAAAAGCTTTTCTTTTCAAACAGGGCACAAATAAAGCATTTAGTTATGAAGTTAGCAAGGGAAAAAGCTCACTTACCCACTAAAAATTCTTCTGGTCCCTGCCCAGCGCTTACGAAAATAACTGTGTCCCAGCGCATCTACGACTACCCCTCTGCTGCTGGAAGCGTGGATAAAATGAGCTTGTTCGTCCTGCTTTCCAAGATACAGACCTACATGAAAAATCCTACCATCAGCATGCTGGAAGAAGAGTAAGTCGCCCTGGCGCAGACTGTCGGCATGTATTGCTGTCCCTTGGGTGTACTGGGTAGCTGCTGAGGCATTTAGGTTGATGCCCACTTGTTGATAGAGGTAGCGCGTATAACCCGAACAATCAAATCCGTTTTCATTCTTGCCACCGTAGCGGTAAGGCGTCCCCTCAAGGCGCTGCGCGATACAGAGCAAACTGTCGGTGACGGCGTCAACCGAAAAATTATCGGATTCAGTATTTAAGGAAAAACGAGCGGCCAGAAGTCCCCAGCACAGAATGGTCACTATTGAAAATACCGCAAACTGGTTCATCAATTTTTGACAAGTATGCAGAATAATTGACCTCAGCTTCATAACCTAGTTTTTACTGAAACATCTTTTGCAGGGCACTCCAAAGTTGGATTTTAAGCTCCCTGTTTTGTTCTATTTTCAGCAAATCATCGGCCAGTAATAGTTTCCTGCCTTCAGCGTCTTGTGTGATGTGATATTTTTGAAAGAAATGACTCAACGACCAGGCCAATGGCAAATCGCCAAACGCCAGTATTTTATTGGAATTTAGCTTTTGTAAAGTTTCAAAAACAGTCTTTTGCTGTTCAAAGATGGCTTCCAAAGGTGCCCAGTTGCAGAGTGCAATGTCTTCTAATGACAAATTAATTGCCTTCAGTATTTTCTCTAACAACTGCTTGCTTTCGCTGTCCAGTCCTTCACTTTTTTTGTCGTAGAAGAGCAACAGCACACCTTTTTTGTTGTCTTCTGCTGTCTCGGGTAATGATAAGCCTGATGATGAAGGCTGGGAATCCTGTCCTGACGATTGTTCCTCATCCAAAATAATAGCATTTACTTCCAGAACCTCTTTTTCTTCGGTGATCCTCACTGCTTCTGTCTCCGGCAGCAGATAAATAGGTTCGGTAAGGAAAAAACGCAAAAAGCTTAAATCATCAGCAGTAGGCATATTATTTTTTGATGTCAAAGATGGAACGTAGTTCGTGGGCTTCGTCGGGTTTCATTCTGCCTGCCAACACCAAACGCAACTGCCTCCGGCGCAGCGCGCTTTCGTACAGGGTTTTCTCTTCCTCTGTTTCCGGCACAGCCTCGGCCACACTTATTTTATTGCCTTCCATGTCTACGGCTACCATGGTGAAAAAGGCGCGATGGCTTTCTACAATCCTTCCGTTGGGCACATCTTCGGCTTTCACCTCAATGTGTACTTCCATAGAAGTCTTGAACGACCGGGTGACCTGCGCTTTTAGGGTTACTACATTACCGATCTTGATGGGATGGGAAAAAGAAACGTTGTCTACTGAGGCGGTGACGACAAAGCTATTCGCGTGTTTCTGCGCGGCGATTGCCGATACAATGTCCATCCAGTACAGTAACCTCCCACCCATCAGGCCATTCAGGCCGTTGGTATCGTTAGGAAAAACCATTTCGGTCATGGTTGTCAGCGAAGCTTTTACCGATTTTTTTGATTCGTTCATCATGTATCAAGGTCTATTGGTTTTCCCAACCGTGTTGTCCCAGCAAAGGTACAAAGCTAAAATGATCAAACTCCTTTTTACTAATTTTTCCGTTTTTCTCTTTAGTAATCAGCAGCATCTTTTGTGACCTTCTGTCACCTACGGGAATCACCAGCTTTCCGCCTACCGCCAGTTGCTCTACCAGCGTCATTGGTACGGAGGGTGCACCAGCAGTGACGATGATGCCATCATAAGGGGCTAAGGCAGGTAAACCCTTGGTGCCGTCGCCATGAAAGAGATGCGCCTGATAGCCCAGGCTTTTCAGCATATTGCCAGCACGCTGGTGCAAGGGCCAGTTGTATTCTATAGAATACACTTTTGCGCCCATTTCCACCAAAATACTGCACTGATAGCCTGAACCCGTACCGATTTCCAAAATTTTGTCCCCCGGCTTCACTTCCAATAGTTGCGACTGAAAAGCTACGGTGTATGGCTGCGAAATGGTTTGTCCCTCCCCGATCTGAAAAGCTTTGTCCTGGTAAGCGTGTGACAAAAAAGCATTATCTAAGAATGCGTGGCGGGGCACGGCATTCATCGCCCGCAGCACCCTTTCATCGCTAATCCCCTTGGCGCGTACTTTGTTCACCAATTGCCGCCTCATTCCTTTATGCTTGTAATTGTCTTCAATAGGCATTTTATAGTGATCAAATTTAATTTTCAAACTGCGAATATACGCTTCTTTGCCGCAAATTAAAGTATGCGAAGCTTTCCAGAATATACCTAATAATTTTTTGCATCTCAATGATATAGGTTATATTTAGTAGGTAGTTGAATGTCCAACAAAGAAAATTATGGGTAAGAAAATCAAAGTAGAACATTCCCTTTTCATCATTTTGGGGAAAACTTCCCGCTTGCTTAGTAATCGCATCAGCAAAAATATGGCAGTGCACCATGTGACGGCGGAACAATGGACTATACTTGCCAGCCTATGGCGGCACGACGGACAAAGCCAGCAAGCGCTGGCAGATATCGCAAACAAGAATAAGGCGAGTATTACCCATCTTATTGATAACCTGGAGAAACGCGCATTGGTCGTGCGTCAGCCTGATGAGAGCGACCGGCGTAATAAGCTCATATTTCTGACAGAAGAAGGGAAAAGTCTACAGGAAGCTTTGGCGAAGATTGTCAAACAAACCACTAAAGAAGTTACGCATGACATTGACAAAAAAGACCTAAAATCTGCTAAGAAGGTGATGAAAAAGATGATTGAGAGGCTTTTGGAAGAATAAGAATATTTATTATACCGCTACGATATGACCTTAATATGGAAACCGATATACTTAATGCCCTCAAAGAAGTCCCCGCTTTTGAAGATATAGCAGATCAGCCCTTGCGATGGATGGCTGAACAAGGTGAAATTATCACCTTAAACCCAGGCGATTATCTATTCAAAAGGGGGGAACCTGCCGACCATATGTATGTGATGCTAAAGGGTACATTACAGCTAAAATTGCCCCAGGGAAACCAGCTCAGGGATGTCAGTCTCCTGGAAAAAGGGGATATCTCTGGCGTACTTCCTTATTCCCGTATGAAAGAAGCAGGTGCCTTTGGCGTAGCTACCAGCGAAACCCTTGTTTTCAGCTTGCACAAAGACCACTTTAAGGAAATGGAAACCCGGAGCCATGCGCTGGTACAGGCCCTGGTATCAGTGATGACCAGCCGGACAAGGGACTACACCCGCCAACAGCAGCAAAACGATAAGATGATGGCCTTGGGAAAACTATCAGCCGGCCTGGCGCACGAACTGAATAACCCTGCTTCAGCGATCATCCGTTGCTCTGCTTCACTTAAAAAACACTTGCACAATACGCCCGAAAGTTTCAAACAAGTAATCTCTATCCGCCTTACTTCCGAGCAAGTAGACCAGGTGAATGATATTCTTTTTGCCAAGATCAATTCCCAAGAAACAATAGCGCTCAGTATGCTGGAACGTAATAATCAGGAGGATGAGATCGCCGAATGGCTGGAAGACCAGGGTATGGAAGATGCTTATGACATAGCCGAAACATTCGTTTCTTTTGGTATAACCATTGCAGATATGGAAGAAGTGGAGGAAATCACGAAGCGTCAGCACTTGCCCCCAATATTAGGTTGGATACAAAATGTACTCAATACCGAAAGACTGGTCAATGAAATAGAGCAAGCCTCCACCCGGATTTCCAACTTGGTACAGTCAGTAAAAACATACTCCCATATGGACCGTGCAATAGACAAAGAACTGATCACGCTGCATAGTGGAATAGATAGCACCCTGACCATGCTGAGTCATAAACTAAAAGAAAAGAACATACAGGTCGTCAAAGAATATGATGAAGGCCCTGCTAAGGTGAAAGCTTTCGTCAGCGAACTCAACCAGGTGTGGACCAATCTAATAGATAATGCTATTGATGCGTTGGACAAAAACGGTACACTCAAGATCAGCAGCCGTAGCATTGGTGACCGGGTAGAAATAAAAGTTACTGACAACGGAAGCGGTATTCCCCCTGATATCTTGGATCATATTTTTGAACCTTTTTTTACCACCAAAGCCATTGGACAAGGCACGGGCCTGGGATTGGATATCGCTAAAAAAATCCTAGACCAGCATCAGGCCAGCATCAGCGTAGATTCCAAGCCGGGTGCTACCGTTTTTAAGGTTAGTTTTACTGCGGTGTAATTTGTTGTTTTTAAACAAAGCGTTTTTTTTCTATGCTTTACCTTTTGAAAAAATAGCTATCTTAAACACATGAAACGCCCTATTATTTTTGCTGTAGATGATGACCCCCAGGTATTGAGGGCTATTTCCCGTGACTTGCGCCAGCAGTACCGTGAAGAGTACCGGATTATGAGTACCGATAAGCCTCAAGAAGCGTTGGACGCCTTGCTCGAACTCAAGAAAAAGGGTGAAGAAGTAGCCATTTTTGTATCTGACCAGCGTATGCCGGATATGCTGGGGGTAGAAATGCTGGAACAAGCCAAAAAGCATTATCCCAATGCAAAAAAAGTCTTGCTTACGGCCTACTCGGATATAGATGCGGCCATCAAAGCCATCAACGATGTGCAGTTAGATTATTACCTGATGAAGCCATGGGACCCTCCCGAGGAGAAATTGTTTCCCGTCATCAATGACCTGTTGGAAGCCTGGCAGATGCAATACATCCCGGACTATCAAGGCATCAGGGTGATCGGATATCAGTATAATCCTAAGTCTCACGAAATCAAGGACTTTCTGGCTGGCAACCTAATCCCCTATCAGTGGCTGGATATTGAAAAAAGTGATAAGGCGAAGGAATTACTAAAGATGCACGAAATTGAAGAAAAAAACCTTCCTGCCATTGTTTTTGAAGATCAGACGGTGCTGGCAAGTCTTAACATTAATGCTATTGCCCAAAAGATAGGCATGCAAATACAGGCTACTGAGCAGCTTTACGATGTTGTCATCATCGGAGCAGGACCTGCCGGACTGGCAGCAGCGGTCTATGGTGGTTCTGAAGGGCTCAAAACCTTGCTTATTGAAAAGCGTGCCCCGGGAGGGCAGGCAGGTACCAGTTCGCGTATTGAAAACTATCTGGGCTTTCCCAATGGGCTCAGCGGTGCTGATCTTACCCGTCGGGCCATCTCCCAGGCAAAGCGCCTGGGTACGGAGTTTCTCTCTCCTTTGGAGGTAAAAAGTATTCGTTTGCAGGATCAATATAAAATACTACAGCTTTCTGACGATAGTGAGATCAAGACCAGGAGTATTATCATTTCCACTGGTGTAAATTACCGTAAGCTGGAAGCTAAAGGCGTACACGACTTCACTGGGGCTGGCGTTTATTATGGTGCTGCAACCACTGAAGCCAATTCCTGTCAGGACAAAGATATTTTTATTGTGGGTGGCGGAAATTCCGCCGGACAAGCCGCGATGTATTTATCAAATTATGCCTGCAAAGTAAATATCATCATCCGTAAGCCTGACCTTTCTTCTTCTATGTCGCAATACCTAATTGACCAAATCCACCAGACTTCACAGATAGAGGTACTAGGATATTCGGAGGTGGTAGAAGCAAAAGGAAATGGCCATTTAGAAGAAATTACCATTGAAAATATAGAAAGTCATGAAAGACGCGCAGCAGGGGCAGCCGCCCTATTTATCTTTATTGGCAATCGTCCATTTACACAGTGGATTAACCTGGAGGTCATCAAAGATGAAAAGGGCTTTGTGGAGACCGGGCGCGAGTTGATGAAGTATGATCAATTTCGGAAGATCTGGAAACTGGATCGGGAGCCTTTCTTATTAGAAACTAGCATTCCCGGTATTCTGGCAGCGGGTGATGTTCGCTCCGGAGCCATGAACCGGGTAGCTTCCGCAGTCGGAGAAGGATCTATGGCCATCAAAATGGTTCATGAATACCTTGCCAGTGTCTAGCCATCTTTTCAAAACTTAGTTCTTCGCAACTTCTACAGTTTTCTGATCTGCCTGTGCCTGCTCACGCTCCGCCACTTGGTTTTCCGCAATAGCTTGCTGACGGTTGACCACCCCTGCCCTTCCTTTTTTCCTTTCGCTGAGCAGCTTCAGTGCCGACTCACGGCCGTACAGAATCAAGGTATCCCCTTCTTTAATCAGCGTATCGCCGTTAGGAAGTCCGATGTAGTTACCTTCCTCCCGCTCTACGCCTATCAGGTTCAATCCCTCCTGACGGAGATTGAGCGCCCTCAACGATTTACCCACCATCCAATGATTACTATCTACCAACATTTCCGTAATCTCATATTCACCTGATAAGTGAAGTATCCCCGCATAATCCCTGACTTTAATATCTGTGTATTTGTCCAACAGGTAATGCATCCACTTGGAAAGTGCTTTATCCACCCATTTACTTTTGGAAAGCGCCCATAAAAGACTTAAACCGATCACAAGTGTGCCAATCTTCTTTGCCCATTCAGTGGCCCCGTCCTGGTTATCCACAAATGTCAACACCAAAGTACCCAGAAATGAAACAATCCCCACATTACCCAAAAGCATTAACACCATGATGATCCGCCGACGTACCGGATGGTTTACTACCCGCTCAGATTCCCGGGAAGTAAACCCTGTCCCGGTGAAAGCCGAACGGGCCTGAAATTGCGCTGATTGTTTGGAAAGCCCGGTATGAATGAGTGCCATCGTGGCGAAGCGGGTAACCAGAAAGGAAATAGAGACAAGTACGATCAAGGTCAGTACAGAAGTCATAGCATTTGTTAAAATTCATTCATTTATATAACTATTTTCCTATCATGGATTGTTTCGGCGATTGTCAAGACAAATGCTTCTTGGCGTTATACGGAAAGACCATTAACAGAACTTCAAACACTTATTTCTCTTTTCATAACTTTGTTTGCTTTTGGGCATAAAGGCTCTCAGGAACCTTCACTTTCCATCCAGGTAGGTGTCTGAACCAAAGGCAAAAATTTCAGAGGGTGTACGGGCATGGTTGATGATGTCGTTCATCTCCGCCACGATATCAGGATGCTGCCCGGCTACGTTGTTCTCTTCACCGATATCTTGAGTAAGGTTATACAGTTCCAATGGGCTATCGGGATTTTCCAGCACTCCGTAGCGTACGGCTTTCCACTCGCCTTTACGCACCGCTACCCGGCCTCCTTTTTCGTGAAATTCCCAGTACAAGTATTCATGCTCTTGCTGCCCGTCTTTTCCCAGCAAAGTAGGCAGCATAGAAATCCCGTCTACTTCTTTATCTAAAGGCGCTCCGGCCACTTCAGCAAAAGTGGGGTAAAAGTCCCAGAATGCGGAGATATGATCGGACTTGCTTCCTACCGCAATTTTTCCCGGCCAACGGGCAAGGGTAGGTACACGAATGCCTCCTTCGTAGAGGTCGCGCTTAAAGCCTTTCAGGGGGCCATTACTATCAAAATATTCGGGGTCGGCACCGCCTTCCAGGTGAGGGCCATTGTCGCTGGAGAAGATCACCAAAGTATGATCATCCAACCCTAATGCCTTCAGCTTCGCCATGATTTCCCCTATCTGATTGTCCAGCAAACTAACCATAGCCGCAAAAGCAGCGTGGGTTTCCTCCTGAGATTCATAAGGCCCTAGGCGGTAATTAGGGCCTTCGTCATAACCCTCATAGGCTTTTTCCGGCTCAAGTTTGCCCCGGTATTTTTCCATGTATTCCTCGGGAGCCACCAGTTCCGCGTGGGGGATAACGCTGGGAACAAAGAGAAAAAAACTGGTATCCTGATTTTGCTCAATAAACTCCAGCGTTTTCTCCTGGATGAGTGTAGGTGCATAAATTCCTTTCTTTTTACCTTCGTTGGCATCCAGCATTACCTTTTGCCCATTATCCCAAAGATGGTAAGGATAATAGTTATGTGCCAAGCTCTGGCTATTGTAGCCATAAAAGCGGTCAAAGCCCTGCTTGATAGGATCACCTTCCGTGCCCGGGCCACCCAGTCCCCATTTGCCAAAAGCCCCAGTCACATACCCTTGTTCTTTGAGCATCTCCGGCAAAGTACGAATGCTGTCGGCCAGGGGATATTGTCCTTCAGGTTCCACTGTTTTGTTGCCCCGGATGAAGGTATGCCCGGTATGCTGGCCCGTCATGATGGTGGAGCGGGAAGGGGCACAAACAGTGCTTCCGGCGTAATTTTGGGTAAACAACATGCCTTCCGCTGCCAGACGGTCAATATTTGGGGTTTGAAAATGTGTTTGCCCATACACACTCAGGTCGCCATAACCCAGGTCATCGGCCAGGATAAAAACGATGTTGGGTTTTCTTTGCTCTTGATTTTTAGCACTAGCTTCTTCCATTTTTGTGGAAGAACATGCGGCGGATATCAATAAAAAAATGGCTACTGCGAAAAATGCATTTCTGAATAGGTTCATAAGTTTTCTTGCGGTTGATGTATTATTTACAAAGAAAACATTATTCGCTAATTATGCTAAATTCGTTGAAGTTTAAGCCTCTGGCTAAACAAAAAAAGAAAAGGCGGCTTCGTAAAATATACGTGCCGCCTTAATCACTTCACCAAAAGTATTGTAAACCCTACTCTGGGTTGAGTACAGTTTCACTGATCAGTTCACCAGCCTCATACTTTTCTTCCTTCACGGCCAGTCCACTTTCATTCCAGAAGGTTTGAACACCATACTTTTTATCCGAAATAAAGTTGGCGGTTGTCTGTACCGTTCCATTTTCGTAGTACCATGTCCACGTTCCTTCACTCTTGTTTTCTTTCATTTGCCCTTCCGCATAAAGCTGGCCGTTTTCAAAATAAGCCTGGTGCAAGCCATTTACTTTACCTTGCTGATATTCGGCATGTTGCATGGGTTCGCCATTGCTTTCGTAGAACAATTCCCAAGTTCCTTCCCTCAACCCATTGACCACCTCACCTTGCTCCATAATTTGGTTATCATCATAGTAACTAAGGTGCGTACCCTTTCCATTGACGACCTGGGCATCTCCCTTAGGCGACCAACTATTCATCATCAGATATTGATTTTCTTCATATTTGCCCTCTTCCTGCTTGCTGCCATTCGGATAATACGTAATCCAGGTGCCCTCGCGCTTGCCATTTTCTACCTCGCCAAACTGTGATAGCTCACCACTCTCAAAGTAAGTAGTGTATACGCCACTTCCATTTTTAACGGTTGGTTGTCCGTCTGCTTTCCATACATTTTTGATCAGGCTAATTTCCCCATTTTCATACTCCAGTTCTTCCTTTTTGTTTCCGTTTTCGTACCAGTTTTCCCACAAGCCTGACAGTTCACCATTCACCAAATTTCCCTGGCTATTGATGTTGCCATTTTCAAAGTAGTAGGTCAACACGCCCTCTATGCGGTCTCTTTTATAATTTGCACGTTGACTGACTTGGCCGTTCTCGTAGCGATATATCCAGGGGCCATGCATTCTTCCCTCCACATACACCCCTGAATCGCTGGGCTGTCCGTTGGCATAATAATTCATCCAAACGCCGTGTGGTAAGCCACTTTGATATTCACCTGACTTGATCAGGTTTTCCTCTTCATCATACCAACGCCAGCTTCCTGCTTCTATGCCGGATTTATAAAAAGCGGAGGCTTGCTTTTTACCGTTTTCATACCAGTATGTCCACTCTCCTTCTAGCTGACTCTTGAGCAGCTCGCCGGAAGACATCTTGGCGCCTGATTCGTAATAGTAAGTAGTGGGGCCATTCGCGCCTTGTTTGATTTGATAAGTCGTGTAGCCCAAAATCACTAGTGACACCATCACCAGAGGCAGCCTGATTTGCTGATAAGAGAGCACCGGATCATAATTTTCTGAGTTTTTCAGGTTTTGGACTAATTCAGGAGTTACCGGACGAAATGCAAATTTATAACCCTCATACACGGCGATTGCATAAAAAAGAAGGTCAATCGGGCTGAAGCTTTCCCGTAAAAGTATCACGACCAAATCAACGTTCAGAAAAGTGAGGGTTTCAAAATAGCCTAATGACTGGGCTTGGGCCACAAACCCTACCTGGGTAAACAAGTTGCCCAGTAAGCAGCCCAACAAGGCAAAAAAGGCGCCTACCCAACCAAATACTTGATCCACCCCCGCGCCGAATAGCCTTACCGCTACGCCTATTAGCAAGCCCACGCCCACGGCCATGTAGCCAATCTGATACTCAGTGCTTACCGTAACGACTGCCCAAAGCAGCGCGCCCATCATAGCGGCCAATGCCCCACCTGCTACGGCATAGCCCAGGTTTTGATGTGCCTTTAAGCGGCTCATAACATTCTCCGAAAGAGTGTTAATTATCTCTGTGTTGGTCAGATGTGAGTGGATCTCTGCATCTTCTACACTTTCATCTTTTAGAAAGTGGGTGCATTCATTTTCAAAATCTGCTATCTTTTGTGTCCGGCTACAGATCAAACCTTGTTGCGGATCAAGCGCACGGTTCACGCATCTTTTACAAAATTGCAAATGTCCTTCTCTTGTCATGGTGAATGAATATTATGATTGAAAACTACTTCAGATTGGGTAGAGTAATTTCATTTTAGACAAGCAATATAAATATTAGAATTATAATTATAAATTATTTAATAATATTTATCCTTTTACAATGAAGTAGCTGTCTACATTTTAACAGCCGTCACCTGATCGCCCGACTTAATTTTTAAGCTGCCACAATAAGAATGAGGATACTTTATTTGAAAAGACATGATGATTTCTCTATTATGCCGAACATTATTTTAACAGGTGAAGAAAAAGCAGGTTTGTATTGTCCCAAGTTCTTCGTTGACCTTTATTAAAATTTGATATTATTTGTATCCTAAACTTTTTTATGCATAAACCTACTTTCCTTCTCGCCTTGGCATTTTGTCTCCAAGTCTTACTTTCTTCACGGACGGTTGCCCAAAAAAATCCTGCCGATAGCAGCCTGTTGCTTGTCCCTGCGCGGGTATTTGACGGAGAGCAGATGCACGAAGGGTGGGAAGTGCTGGTGGAAGGTAATATAATTAAGGCCGTTGGCGCCAAGTTGAAAGTAGATGCCCAAACCCAGCGCATTGAACTTCCCGGAACGACTTTGTTGCCTGGTTTGATAGAAGGGCATAGTCATCTGCTGCTTCATCCTTACAATGAAACCCTCTGGACAGATCAGGTACTTCGGGAATCTATCGCCGAACGGGCGATAAGAGGCGGCAAACATGCAGAAGCTACGCTGATGGCAGGCTTTACAACAGTCCGTGACCTGGGTACGGAAGGCGCTGGCTATGAGGATGTAGGATTGGCGCAAGCCATTGAAAAAGGCGTCATTTCCGGTCCCCGTATGCTCTGCGCCACCAAAGCGCTGGTCGCTACCGGAAGTTATAAACCCGATGGCTTCCGCAACGATTGGGAAGTTCCCCAGGGAGCGGAAGAAACCTCCGGCATTGATGGCATTATGGAAACGGTACGCAGCCAGATCAAACACGGGGCGGAGGTGATCAAGCTCTACGGAGATTATGGCTGGGGGCTTGATGGGCAAGCCATGCCGACTTTTACGGTGGCTGAGATGAAAGCTGCCGTGGAAGTCGCCCATAGCAGTGGACGAACGGTGGCCGTACATGCTGCCACTCCCGAGGGCATGCGCCGTGCCATCGCCGCCGGGGCCAATACCATAGAACACGGTGACGGGGGAACGGAAGAAATTTTCCGGATGATGAAAAAGCAAGGCGTAGCCTTATGTCCTACCCTCTCCGCCGGGGAAGCAATCGCCAGCTACCAGAGCTGGGAAAGGGCTAGTGGCGAACTGCCCGAGCGCCTGGTACAAAAACAAAAGAGCTTTAAAGCCGCCCTGGACGCAGGGGTAACGATCTGCATGGGAGGTGATGTAGGGGTTTATACCCACGGGGATAATGCCCGGGAGATGGAAGCGATGGTACGTTATGGTATGTCGCCTTTAGCGGTGCTACGTTCCTCCACTTCAGTGAATGCGGATGCCTTTCAACTCCAGGCTAAGCTGGGCAGGATCAGGGAAGGCTTGCTGGCGGATATGATCGCCGTAGACGGGAATCCTGTTGAGGATATTTCCGCGATCAGAAAGATCAGGTTGGTGATGAAGGCCGGAAAAATCTATCGGCATGAAGAATAAGCAAAAATCCGATCAAATACTGCTACTGGGCGACCCTCGGCTCTACGAAAAGTCACGGGAAATCAGGGAGGAAGATTTATCGATGGTAAAGTCAGTAGTAAAAGACCTGCATGATATTCTTTTTGAATTCAAAGCAAAGTACGGTGCCTTCCGGGCGATTGCCGCCCCCCAAATCAGCCAGATGATCCGATTGATCTACATGAACATTGACCATCCGTTGGTGATCATGAATCCAACATTTACCTACTTGAGTGAAGAGATGTTTGAGCTTTGGGATGACTGTATGTGCTTCCCCAATCTGTTGGTGAAAGTAAAGCGCCACCAAAGTTGTGTCATGGAATACCAGGACGAAAATTTTGAAAGACAGCAGATTGTGGCCGAAGGCGCCTTATCTGAACTTTTGCAGCATGAATATGACCATCTGGAGGGCATACTGGCTACCCAGCGTGCGCTTGACATGAATTCATTCCGTTGGAGAAAAAGTATTTCCTCTTCTTTATGACAAAAAGCCTATCGGTAGATTGATCTGAGACTTCCCATTTTTCATATTTTTTTTAAACATTTTTCATTCAATGTCATTGTTAAAGTATGGAAAATTTGACATTCAAAAACGGAGATAAAATGCCCGCCATCGGGCTGGGTACCTGGAAATCTGATCCGGGTGAGGTATACGATGCGGTAGTTTCAGCGATTGAGAGCGGTTATCGTCATATTGACTGTGCTGCCATTTACGGTAACGAAAAAGAGGTGGGCGAAGCCCTGCAAAAGGTCTTTTCCGATGACACGGTCAAACGGGAAGATTTATGGGTTACGTCCAAACTTTGGAACAATTCGCATCGGCAGGAGCAGGTCATTCCGGCACTGGAGAATACTTTAAAGGATTTGCAACTGGAATATGTAAACCTCTACCTGATGCACTGGCCGGTAGCCCTGAAGGAAGGTACAGCTTTCCCTAAAAGTGCAGATGATTTTCTAAGTCTGGAAGAAGTACCAATCAGCAAAACTTGGTCAGGTTTGGAACGTGCCCAGCAGGAAGGATTAGCCAAACACATTGGCGTTTCTAATTTTAGTGAGAAGAAGATCAAAGAAATCATTCAGCATGGTACTAGCAAGCCGGAAATGAACCAAGTGGAAATGCACCCTTATTTGCAGCAAAAAGAACTGGTCGCTTATTGCAAAGAGGAAGGCATTCACATGACGGCTTATTCTCCCCTGGGTTCCGGCGACCGTCCGGCGCGTTCAAAAAAAGAAGATGCCCCGGTGCTGATGGATGACAAAACGATTCACAAAATTGCAGAACAACACGATTGTTCACCGGCGCAGGTGCTCATTAGTTGGGCGGTGCAAAGGGGAACATCGGTAATTCCTAAATCAGTAAACCCTAAGCGTATACAGCAAAACATTAACGCAGCCAAGGTGAATTTGAGTGATGAAGATATGAAGACCATTGCCGGTCTGGATAAGCACTATCGTTTCATTGACGGCGCTTTCTGGGCGATGGAAGGTAATTCTTACAGCCTGGCGGGTTTGTGGGATGAGTAAGTAAAGTAAGTAGTTCATAACGCATTAAAAATTGACAGTAGCCGGGATGTATTCACCCGGCTATTTTTTTATGCTTCAGTTTATTCTCTTTTCCCGGATGATTTTAATGTGTGTAGCTTTTGTGATTACGCTTTTAATGCAGGCTTCACTACTAAACATTAAAATGATGATTAAATAATGTTTACTTCCTCATTAGGAAGTATTTTGTTTACTCTACAAACATCAATATTAGTGTTGTCTCTTTTCTAATTTCGCTTCATTACAGTTGCTTGCCCGTTGATCACGACACTAAAATTGCTTATATTAACCAAAGCATGTCCCTACTCAATTACTTTTTATGTACCGGCTCTTTTTGTTACTATTTTTTTGTTGCTCTATCTATACTTCCTCCTTTGCACAGGGAAACGAAAGATACCGGATAGGTGCTGATGAAGAAATAGAAAAAGCGATACCACCCAACGAACGTTATCGCTATCCCAATTTTCGTCAGGGAGATGTTCATTTTCAAAATGGTACTAAAGCAAGTGCACGGCTTAACTACAATCTTCTGCTTGAGGAGATGCAATTTATTGATATCACAAAAGATACGATGGCCCTGGCGGATGAGCACCTTATCAAACAAATTAATATTGGGGATGAAGATTTTTACTATGATGAAAACTCCGGTTTTGTGGAAATCATGGCTGAGTATTCGCCCGTTAAACTTGCCATTCATCAAAAGTTCACGACTATTAATGCTGAAAAGATGGGTGCCTACGAACAGTCTTCGGCTGTTTCTTCTATCAAAACATATAAATCGTACACTAGCGGGAGTGGACAAAGGCAAAACCTCAAACTCAAAGGTGATGTAGTGCTGGCCATTGAATCTACATTTTATCTGGTAGACCAAAATAACCGCGTTTACAAAGCCAATAAATCTGCATTAAGGAAGATATTTCCTGAACAAAAGCAGGCCATCCAGGACTATATCAAAGAGGAAGCCATAGACTTTGGCGATGAGGAAGACCTGAGAAAGCTACTTCAATATTGTAATGAACTGGCTTCCTAACTATTCTACTTTTGCCAGATTTTGCTTCCCTTCTTTTTCTATCGTATTGATCACCCACTCTCCTACTTCCAGGCCCTGGGCGGTACCATTTTCGTTGGCATCGCGATAGTGGATTCCCCCGTACAAACGGGAAACCGCCGCTTCCTTGGCGGCTGACATAAAAGAAGAAAAATCACGGGCAGGAATGCCGTAGCTCACTTCCACGTCATCCGTATAGCTGAAATTTTCACCAAAATAATGGGTCAGAATATAAGCAGAAGCCCCGGAAATGGCAGAGTGTCCGCTGGTATACTCAGGGAAAGGTGGCGTTTGCAAAAGTGGCTCCCAGGTCGGGTCAATGTATTTTCGGATGGCAGTTTCCGGCCGGATGCGGTTGCTGCGGTATTTTTCATCCCAGCAGGAAATGAAAGCATCCATCAAGCCAACGGACACTACGGTGTGGAGTTTCATCGTCTCTGAAAAGCTTTTATTCGCTTTTTCACAAGCGATGCCGGTGATGCCCATCCAGTGCGCACCGGGAGATATTTTCTTCAAACCCACCATCAGGTGCCCATTATTTTGCATCGCAAAAGGATTGCAATCCCAGAAAGAAGCGATCCTTCTATGGTCTTGCGGAAGCTGTTCCCCTTCTTCGTAGACTTCCATCAGCATCTGAAAATAAGGCGAATCTTTGTCTTCACTGAATGTCGCCGGAGGGGCAGGTTTGAACTGACTGGCAGAATCCATTGTGAGCGGACGAACAGTGTTGAAATGCGGTTCTACGGCAGCAAAGTAAGCCGGTGGAGTAGGATACCAATGCCCTTTCCCCTCCAGCGGGGTATATTTGGGATAGTTACTAATTTCACGGTAATGGTCGCTTTTAGCATACGCCAGAACTTGCTGACTGATTGCCTGGGCATAACTTTTAGATTGGGCAATCACTTCTTCGGAATACCCTAATTGCTTGCAGGAATCCAAAAATTGCTGCTCATACGCCTGTATCATGCTACCGGAGGGCTGTATTTTCTGCGCTGTTTCCATCATCGCCAGCAAGGCAGTGAGAGAAGGCGAGTAATCTTTAATCTCAGGTTTATTAATTTCGGGAAACTCATTAAGTATGCCAGCCATACTTTGGAGGGTACTGTCTTGCCCGGCATGGATATGCTGTACCATCACTTCATGACCGGATAAGTTGATGTAAGCGAAGAAACGGGCAGCCAGGGGCGGGCTTGTCACATCATGGACCATCACTTCGGTCACTTTGGCCATGAATTGGCTGATGTCTTCATTACTAAATTCTTTTAGTTCTTCCTGCTTTTGTGTACAGCCAAAAACTACGAAGCACAACCAAAACAATAAAAAGTATGCCCTCTCTCTCATGGTTCATTGATTTTATATATCGTCCTTGTCTCTGACGAGGATGCATGAAACGCCCTATACGCTATACCCTCTCCGCCTAAGGCGGAAAGGGTAAAATTAAGTCTAAACTAATTTATCTATCATAAGCTTTAATCTCTCCTTGATTGATGCCAAATAAGAGTGTATTATTCACTTCCACTACACTTCTGACATCGCCATGGACCTCAAAACCGGAGGTTGATTGGGAAACGTAAGTGAAATCCCCTTGGCCATTTCCTTCCAGCAAAATTCCGTAATTGGCATCACATTTCCCAAAACGCAAACGTGCCTGGCTAATATTGCCACTTAACAATAAATCTTGGTTGCCATCCTGGTTATAATCAATCGCATTGATTGTAAAGACCGGGGAAGATTGTACAATCATTGGTAGCTCTTTTTGCGTCAACTTACCTCCGGTAGTGCCCTCAAAATATATGGTTTTCAGTTCATTGGCTTGCAAACGCTGCATACCTTCCTGTTCCTCTTCAGTAAAAATGTCTTTCAGTTGGGCATCAGCATAGCTTTTATAATCAGGGAAACGGGTGCGCATCATCGCCATCTGGTCCAGCAGTTCGTCGCGGGTCACTGCCGGATAGCTTTTGCCCTGGATGTAAAAACTAAAAATAGGATCTACCGAACCGTTGTCGTCAAAATCTTTGTAGAACAACTCCGCTGGTTGGCTGTCGCTGGCTTTGCACTGGGTGTTCAATCCCATATTGCCTACGATTAAGTCTGTGTTGCCATCTCCGTTAAAGTCACCAGCCAGCATGCTATTCCACCAACCGCTATAGCTTTTGTCAAAGTAATTACTGGTTTTCTCTTCCAGTTTTCCATTGTTTTTGGCGAAAACCCGAATTGGCATCCACTCTCCTACCACGATCAATTCTTCTTCCTGATCGTTGTTCAGATCAACCCAGGCAACATCAGTGACCATACCTGTCTGCTGTAGCTGAGAAGACATCGCTTGGGTTTCATCTTTGAACTTGCCCTGCCCGTCATTGATCAGTACATAAGAGCGGGGTGCTTCGGGATAGCGACCGGGAATCACTCGTCCACCGACAAAAAGATCAAGGTTACCATCCCCATCAATATCGGAGACGCTGGCACAACTACTGCTGGTGAGCATTTGAGGTAAAGCACTATTGCTTTTGGTGTAATTTCCCTGGCCGTCATTGAGATACAGCCGGTCTTGTAGCGCTTCGTCTTCCGGCATAAAATTATGATAACCGCCACTGCAAACATAGAGATCGGCAGCCCCATCGCCATTGGCATCAAAAAATAGAGCATCCACATCTTCACTGGACTGCCCTTCGGCAAATACGGAAGTGTTCGTTTGCACAAATTTTCCATTGGCCTGCTGCACATACAAAGCGCCTGACTGGCCGCTGCTTCCGCCCACGTACACATCTTCCAAACCATCCCCATTAACATCGGCTTTCGTCATACATGGGCCGGAAAAAGACAGCGGATTAACCATCAGGGGCTGACGCTTAAAATCGTTGAGACTGTTTTCTTGGTGCTGAAAAGCTATCGGTGATTTCACTGATTGGTAAATAGCCGGTTGAGGTCTTGTGGGTGGGTGGTTTTTGGTTGCTTCTATTTCACTTAGCGTAAGTCGCTGGTCTTGATCTACCATAGTGAGCAATTGCTGTTTACCACTTTGCCATACCACCTTTAAAGAATCAACTTTACCATCTTCTCCTAAGCCAAAATGCAGCACCGGCGATACACTGGACTGATACGCCCGGGCAGGCATCTGTTCCAGGTATTGTACCTTGCCATCCGCATATAGCATCAGCTTGGCCCCAATGCCGAAGCGATTCTTTGCTTCACCTTCCAGCTTGACTTGCAAGTAATGATGCCTGCTTTGTTGATTGGATTCGTTCTGAAAGATAAAGGCAGCTTGGTTGATGTTGTTCACCACCAAATCTAGGTCACCGTCATTGTCCAGATCGGCATAGGCGGCACCGTTGCTGTTGGAAGCCATGCGCATGCCCCATTGAGTAGTTGCATTGGAGAAAGTGGAATGCTGACCGGCAGTAGTCCCATTATTTTTATAGATATAATTAACCACATTAGAAGAAGGCATTTGGTGTACCAATTCTAAAATGTCTTTGCGGAGTAGATTGCCTTCCCGGCGGTTGAGAAAATCGCCCATCTGCTTCATAAAATCCATATTGGTATAGTCACGCACGTAGCCGTTGGTCACAAAAAGGTCTTTCCAGCCATCATTGTCATAATCAGCCAGCAGGGCCGCCCAACTCCAGTCGGTATTAGAGACCCCCGACAACTGCCCAATCTCGCTGAAGGTAGGCTGTCCGTCTGTTCCCAGGCCATTATTTACATGCAGCATATTTCGCATATACTGGTAATAAAATCCTATGCGAAGGTTGAGGTCAAACAATTCATAATTATCCGGGGCAAACAGTAGTTTCTGTCTTCTGTTATCTTCGGGCAGCATGTCCAGGGTATAAATATCGGCTAGGCCGTCATTGTTGATATCGGCAATGTCGTTGCCCATAGAAAAGTGGGAAGTGTGGTTCAGTTGGGGCTGGATTTCATCGGTAAACCCGCCTTTTTTGTTGTTGATGTAGAGAAAATCAGGAATAGCATAGTCATTAGAAATATAGATATCCGGCCAGCCATCTTGATTCACATCCGAAATACCTAAGCCCAAACCATAAGACAAAGAAGTGCTCTGAATCCCGGATTTTAAAGTGACGTCGATGAACTTTGGTGTTTCACCTCCTTCATTTTTAAATAAACGGACGCCGTTGGAAGGGTCTTCTTTTTTGAGTAGCTCAGCGGTGGAGGCTTCATCCAGCACAGGCAGGGGAAAAGGACTGTGGTTAAGCAGAAACATATCCAGGTCGCCATCGCGGTCGTAGTCAAAAAAGGCGGCATGGGTGCTGGTAGCCGGGCTGGCTAAGCCATATTCCGTTGCCATTTCTTGGAAGTGGGGCACGCCCAGCGAGTCCGTTCCCTGATTAACAAATAGTTGATTTGTCCGATTCTCAGGTCTTACGTTGCCAGAGTAGCAAACGTAAATATCCAGCCACCCATCCCCATTGACATCGGCCATCGTCACGCCGGTTTTCCAGGGGGCTTTTCTTCCGCTCACGCCAGCTTCATCAGTGATGTCCTCAAACTGAAGTGGCTTATTTGCTTTATTGAGATAAAGCTTGTTGGAAATCATATTGCCGGAGAAATATATGTCTTCCCAGCCATCGTTATTAACATCGCCTATGGCTACGCCACCGCCATTGTAGAAATATTCGTAAGCCATGACATTAGTATTCAGCCCTTCGGTCAGCGCATTGTTGAACTTCACATTTGTGGCTTGGGGCGATAGCAAAGTAAATAAGGGGGGGGAAGCCGTAGTAGTATCTGGTGTAGAGGAAACTTCTGGCTTTTCAGTAGCTTGATCATGACAGCTTGCCAACATAAATGCCGTTGCCAGTAAATAATAATTAAGCCGATGTATATGCTGAATCAATGTTGATTAAATTAGAGATGCCTTAAAAAGAAAATCTATGATGGTATTTCACAACCAGCATAGATTTTAAAAAAGTTCAATGTTCGTGGGAACGTGATTAATCACGTTCCCACAGATAATCAGCTTCCCACAGATTAATATCCAGGATTCTGTATCAAAGCTTCATTTCTATTGATCTCATCCCTTTCAAAAGGCATAAAATACATTTTATCCAGCCACAGGCGGTTCTCAAACCCAGGATCTAGGTCAGTCACAGTGTATGTATAGTTGTAATTGTCTGTATCATACTTATACAATGTGACATTCGCTCCGGGCTTTAACTCTCCTTCAACCAAAATGATTTGAGGTTGTTGGCCTAGCGTTTCGTCAGCAATCATCCAGCGACGGGCATCATAAAAACGATGTTCTTCGTATACCAACTCAACCCTACGTTCATTTCTATATTGCATCATCAAAGCATCACCGGAAGTGGTAATGGCAGGCATACCCGCACGGAAGCGGATTTTATTTAACCATGCTATGGCTTCTGCATCCTGACCTAACTCGATACTGGCCTCTGCATAATTAAGCATAGACTCGGTATAGCGCAGAATGGGCCAAGGTATTTCCTGACGAGTATTCTGGTCAATGATGCCAGGGTCTTTATTGATGAACTTATGCATGTAATAACCGGTACGGGTACCATTCCAATCTTCTACTGAACTTTGACGGGTATCCAATCCGGAGAAAGTAACTACTGCACCACTCTGGATGATCTCATAAGATCCAGTCTGAATCTGGTTGGCAGGATCTTTCGGTGCTACGTCAGCCGTACGAGGCTTCCAGTCAGCACCATCATACAAAACGGTGGCATAGAAGCGCGGATCTCTGTTCTCATAAGGTGCTGCTGCATGCGCTGGATTGTTCCAGTCAAATTCACTTCCATCCATCATCTCATAATCATCTACCAGGTTCTGTATAGGGGTATTTCCTGCCCAGTTATGATATCCGTTAGGGCCGTTGTCCAGTGCAGCCCTGCTTCCATCTTCTATTTTAGCATCGACAAAGTAACGAGCAAATAACAGTTCGCTCTCCCCACCGTCTTTGGCAAGAGAAATATTCTCGTAATACTGCTCACCCTCTTCAGGCGACACTGGCTCCGTTAAACTTGTCATATAACCATCAGCCTCGTCCAATACAGCTTTAGCGGCTGCCTGAGCGGCTTGCCAACGTGCTGCCTGGTCACCACCGGTATACCCCAATAGTTCTTGATTAGCATATCCAGAGATCACACTTGAGTTTGCTGAAGCGGTAGGAATATGGTGTAAGTCGCTGGCAGCATAGGTCAAAATGCGCGCTTTTAACGCCAAAGCAGCAGCCCTATTCGCACGTCCATCACTCAATGATTTACCTTCCAGCAGTTGTGCAGCGGCATCACAGTCTGCCACAATAAAATTGACACATTCTTCAAATGAATTTCTGGGAGCTGAAAAATCAGGCTCTCCTAGTTCATAGGCCCTATCAATAATAGGTATACCTCCCCACAGACTTAGCAGTTGATGGTAAAAGTATGCACGCATAAAACGGGCCTCTCCGTTCAAGCGCTCAGCTATGATTGGATCATCAAACTGAGGCTCTGCCAGATTTTCCAGTGCTAAATTAGTCGCCCTAATCCTGCCATATAGCTCATTCCATCTTAATCGAGGATCACCCCAATCGATCACATTTTCAGGACTGGTACGGGATTCTGTTACCGAGGTAATCCCTCTTCCCGGATGGGTAAAAATGGCTTCATCAGTAGTAGAGGCTAACATTTCTTCGTTGAAGCCTCCATCGTTTAATCCATTATAAATCTCCGTGACAAATGCCTCAGATAGACCTGGGTCCACCCAAACATCTGCTTCCGACACTTCACCCAAAGGCTTAGTGTTTACAAAGTCATCATTACAACCGGTAATGATACCTAAGGCCATGATGACGGTCAATGATATATATTTTAATTTATTCATTTTCTTGTATTAATGGGTTCTTAAAATGTTATGGTGGCCCCCAGGTTAAGAATACGCGACTGCGGATAGTACTGCCCGCTCTGGCTATCTGATTCAGGGTCAAGCACTTTTAGCTTATCAATAGTGAACAGATTCAGTCCATTGGTATAGATTCTTAGGTTTCCAACTCCTACTCTCTCCAGCAGATCAACCGGTAAGTTGTAGCCTATCTCAAAGTTCTTAAGACGCAGGTAATCAGCATCCCTCAACCAATAGGTGTTATTGGTAGAATACCACTGGTTATTTCTATCCGCGATGCGGGGGTCAGTACTGCTGGGATTATCAATCTGCCAGCGGTTCTCATAAGTATCTAGCAGATAGTTACCGATACTTCCTGATTCGGTAATGACAAACAGCTTAGCTCCGGTAGCGCCCTGAAATAAGATAGATAAATCAAAGTTCTTATAGCTGGCACTCAAATTAATACCACCTTGGAAAAGAGGGATAGATGTATAATCCGTTCTAATCTGGTCATCAGGGGTAATTTTACCGTCAGGCACACCATCTGGGCCGTACAGGTCTTTGTACTTCATATCACCAGGGCGTAAGGTATTGGTCAAGGCACTATAATCAATCGTATTGGCATCAATATCTGCCTGGGTGGCAAATACACCGTCATGCTCATACAACTGATAAGTGTACATAGGCTTACCGGTAGTTCTTTGCCAGGCAGGGGCACCGGGTGCTTCATCCCAATAAAGAATCTCGTTCTGCGCATATCCACCATTGACACTAGCACTGAAATTAACGTCCCCAATCTGTCCGTTGTAACCTACATTAAAATCATAACCTACATTTTTCACCTCTCCGATATTTTCAGGAGGCAAAGTCATACCAGTAGACTGAGGTACTGAGCCGAATTTAGGCCATAGGATATTGGTTCTTTTGTTGATAAAATAATCAAACTCAAAGAATATCCTGCCTTCCAGCATCTGGCCTTCTATACCAATATTAGCGTTGTTAGCGACTTCCCAGGTTACGTTAGTATTCGGCACGCGGGTTTCGTAAAGGGTCTTTGTTTCCTGACCACCAACAATATAACTACGAAAACCATAAGTAGAAAGGTATTGGTATTCTAAGAGTGGCCCGTTAGGTCCCAAAGTGATGTTATCATTACCCATCTGTCCGTATGAGCCGCGTATCTTTAAGAAATCCATGAAACTAATATTATCCTTCCAGAAGTTTTCTTCGGAGACTACCCATCCTGCCAACACACCGGGAAAGAAACCCCAACGTTCGTCTTCAGGGAACATATAAGAACCATCATAACGCCATAAGAACTCTAGCAAATACTTTTCCTGATAGTTATAAGCTACACGGCCAAAGTAACTCAAACGGGCACGCTCCCAGGCACCGCCACTATTGTCTTTCTGTAAGTCGCCCCCGGCAAAAATCTGGTCAATGGCATCAGAAATAAAGAAACGACGAAAAGCGCCAAAACCGCTATATTCTATAGTTTCTCTATTTACACCAGCCAGGAAATTCAAATTATGATCGCCAAAAGCTTTGGTGTAGTTAACAGTACCGCCTAGTAATATATTCAATTGATCCTCATTTCCCTGGTTCAGATTAGGCTCAGCAGGTCCACGTTTCGCTCTATTCATTATAGGGTCACCAGCTTCATCAAAGCCCTCCCAGGAATACAAGAACCAGGGGGTGTTCCATCGCTTAGTCTGCCGGATACGCTTATCTACCGCGGCAGTACCTGTTACTTTCAAGCCTTCCACCCCGGGGATAGATATCTCCAACGAGCCATTAGTCTGTATGTAGTTTTGCTTATCATCATCATAACCTGTCTGATTAGTAGTTACTACAACAGGTTGAGTGCCATTCTCAATATCCGGACCGGGCAAACCATTAGGCCAGTAAGCAGGAGAAGTAGGGATACCCCGCATCTGCATCCTGAAAATCTGTCCGGCACCTACAGTCGGAAAAAAACGGTTTTCCTGACGGCCCAAAATGCCTACTGTAGTTTTGATATATTTGTTGATATTTCCATCCAGGTTGATACGGATATCGTATTGCTTATATCCAGTGGCAGAATTTTTGTAGAATGCATCCTGGTTTTGGTAACCCAAAGAGGCTACGTAGCGGAAATCATCAGTTCCACCTGATAACTGTACATTATGCTGAGTTTGAGGGGACCAGTTTTTCAGGGTAGCATCGTACCAGTTCGTATTGGGGTGTCCCCAGGGATCACTACCATTTCTGAAAAGTTCAATATCCTCAGGAGTATATGTAGCTGGTAATTCACTTCCATCATTTCTTATATAAACCCCTTCTGTGTCAAAAGCATTCTGTGCTGCTTGCCACTCTTCTACCGGAAGGCTAAAGATTTCCAGCTCATTTCTCATTTCTGCAAATTGTGTAGCGTTAGCGAGATCAGGTACCCGCGTAGGCTGCGCCCATCCTTGGTTGAAAGAGTAAGAAAGCTGAGGCTTGCCAGTCTTACCGCGTTTGGTAGTGATCAGAATAACCCCATTAGCAGCACGTGCCCCATAAATGGCAGCCGAAGCATCTTTTAATACAGATACACTTTCTATGTCCGCCGGATTGATACGGTCAAGGCCACCCGCTCTGGCAGGCACTCCGTCAACTACAATAAGTGCATCATTATTACCTAAAGTATTGGTACCTCTAATACGTATGGCTGATCCATCGTATCCAGGCTCACCACTTCTGTTGACAGCAAATACCCCGGGAATACGACCGGCCAATGAGTTAGAGAGGTTTACGTTAGGAGACTTGGTCAGTTCTTTTCCTTCTACTTGTGCTACCGAACCAGTAACAGTTACTTTTTTCTGCTCACCATAACCAACGACTACAATTTCAGATAGCGACTGAATGTCAGGCATAAGACCCATATCAATAGTCGTACGTCCGTTGATGTCAACTTCTTTAGCCTCATAACCTACAGAAGAGAAAATCAAAGTAGTCGTTTCGTCCGGTACACTCAGGTTATAGTTACCATCTACGTCGGTAATGGTACCAATGGTAGTCCCTTTGGCCAGAATGTTAACGCCGGGGAGTCCCGATCCATCTTCACCATCAGTTACCTTCCCTGAGATATTCTTGTCCATCACTTCCATCTGGAGCAGGGTAGCTTCCGTAGAGCTTAGCCAGGGCTGATGCTGGCTTGCCTGATTGCGGGTATCTACATTGCTGGCCTCGGTGCTTTGAGGCTGGGCACGCTGTATTTTCTCCACCTGCTGCTTTCGCTGACGATAAATCACATAGTACTTATCACCGGTTTTTCTGTATTGCAGGTTTAGGGGAACGAGATAGCTGTCCAGCACGTCTTCTACTGAGCCATTGGCCATGTTTTCCTCTACCTTCACTTGCTGGTTTTCTACCAGGCTCAGATCATAGGTAAAATATACTTTGTACTCAGACTGTAGTTTTTCCAGGACACCCTTAAGCGTCTGGCTATCCTTCTGTTGGGTCTTGACAGGCCCATCGGTCATCGGATGACTTCCCGTCAAATCGCTGGCCATCGCCAGGTCTTGGAGTGGCAGGGCGTAGCCGGGGCTGCCAAGCATAGCCAGAAGCCATACTAACTGCACACCTAATAGTAGCTTTCTTTTCATAACATAAGTGGTTTAAGTTGCGGGTTTAAAAATTCTAAGTTCTAAAACATCATTTTTCACTGTCATTGATTCGCATTTCATGCGAAGAATAACGCGAGCCCGTCTTCGAGACACCTCGCTATGACAATGTATTATTTCATCAAAATCTCATTGCCTTTTCTTTCGGATTGTACATCATACATCATCTCTAAAGTGGTCAGTACAGTCTCCAGTTTGTCAGTTGGGAGCACCGTCCTGATTTTTCTATCGGCAAGTTCCGGAGAACTAAACCGTACGTCTACACCATAATAATTTTTGATCAATAATGCCAGTTCGGACAAGGGCTGCCCGTCCAGTATCATCTGATGTTTGCGCCAGGCCGTTACTTTTTCGAGGTTCACACTGGATTTGTCTAGGCGCTGTGTTTCCGCCGAATAGGCAATCATATCCCCAGGCTTCATCCGGAGGCGCTCCCCGCCGGTCATTTTGAGGTCTACAATACCTTCGTCAAGGCTCACCTCAATTTTGCCAGAACGGTGATTAACATTAAAAGCTGTGCCTACTACTTCCACATCCAGGTCTTCCAGGTGGACGATAAATTTTATAGCTTCTTTGCCGGAGGGAGAAATGAGCTTACTCACTTTAAAAAAGGCTTCTCCTTCCAACCATACCTGTCGTGCTTCTTTTTGCTGCCAGTCTTTGACAAAGCGTAGCCGGGAGTTAGCATTCAGGATGACTTCCGAGCCATCAGGAAGTACAAGGGACTGGGTTTCCCCATAGGCGGTGGCAAACACTTCTTCTTCTTGTCCAAAAAAATAAAGGGGAAGCAGTACACTTACTAATAATATGACAGAAGCGGCAATAGCCATCCAGCGAGGGTTCCAATCGGGTTTCCAACTGGACCATAAATATTCGGGCTTATTTTTTTCTTTGGGAACAGCTAAAGCTTGGTATGGGCCTGCTGCCGCCAAGCTTTTTTTAATTCTTTCCTGAACGGCAATCATGCGCTCGCGCGGCCATTCGTCCTCTTTGAAATTTTGCGCGAGTAGTAGGTCTCTTGCTTCCTCAATGACAGCCTGCTTTTCAGGGTGCAACTCCAGCCAGCTTTGCCAGTAATGCACTGCCTCGGCGTCCCGGGTGAGCACCCAGCGCTGAAAATATGCATCCATAGCAAAATCTATGGCGGTGTAGTAGTTGTAGGTCATGTGTAGTTAGTATGGAAACCAGCGTGCGGAGACTGGACACCGTTCATTTAGTCTCTAATAGTATAGAGGAGCATGCTCTATAGATTTGACCAACAAAAAAGGATTATTTTTTAAGAATTATAATTGGG
The DNA here is from genome assembly GCA_038259985.1 of Cytophagales bacterium. Classification (GTDB taxonomy): domain Bacteria; phylum Bacteroidota; class Bacteroidia; order Cytophagales; family Cyclobacteriaceae; genus Catalinimonas. The sequence continues at coordinate 15,353 of JBBSOG010000002.1, read as the reverse complement.
TTAAAAAATATACCTAATTATTAGCATAATTTTATCAAAATACGCAATTGGTCAAACTGATTCAGTGAATGAAGATGGAAGACTGAAAATTCAGGGTTTCAGATGCTAGTATGCTGGCTCCGTATTCAAACTTTCATCAACTTGGAGGGAAATGACAGCGTGAGTATATTTCTAAGTTGGGCGAGGGATTTATAAATCAGGGTATAAAGGGCGGACCTATCAACTTTCATGATGCTGGCTACCTCTTCATAGCTGTGGTTTTCGTAAAATTTCAGGTAGATGGCTTCCCTTTGGCGGGGCGAGAGTTGCTGAATAGCTTTAGAAAGTTTTCTTTGTTGTTCCACACTGCTCTCTTCCAGGATTTGGTGTATTTCCGCAGAAACTTCTATGTTGAACTGATGGCCTTCAGGTAAAAGTGAATGAGATTTTGCTTCTGCTTTAATCTTATGGATCAATTCACGGCGGAAAGCCCTGAAAAGATAGGCTTTAGGGTTATCAATAGTCAAATTATGTTGATGATTTTTCAATACGTTGACGAATACATCGTGTATGCTGTCTTCTACCAAAGAGGTTTGAAAAGTCATTTTACAGCCATAATTATAGAGCACGGGCCCTAACTCCAAGTACAAATGCCCCCATGGCATTGGCCCTGACGCAGTATCCTGATCACCCATAGGTGTATTGTGTAGATTGTATATTAGTCAATTAGTTAGTGCGTTAAAGTAGCAGGAATTCACAGAAAATCAAAGGATGGGGGTACAACTCTTTTTATCTCTAGCGGATACAAAGCGGTACCCGGCAAGTAATTTGCCCGATTGCTTACTGACGAAAAAACCCAGGAAGTCCCTTTTCATATTTTGCCTGATACCCGCTGGGATGACATCCGCCAGGCTGATTACCAGGCACATTTTGCGCTGGCGCAGTAAATTGCAATTTTGATAGAAAGCTCTCAAAAGCAGCTAAAGAATATCCGGGCTATGCAGGAGTAGTTGGAACAGCTGACTGATATCAATGAAAAATCGGCCTATGGTGACACCCTGAAACAAAAAGCTAAAATCATCAGCAATAAACTGCAAAGCATTGAGGATGGACTATTTCAGGAGAAGATCAAAACTATCCAGGATGAAATTAACTATGCCAGAAAATTTACCAACCATATTGCCCGGCTATGTCAGGTAATGATTGATGACGACCATCGGCCTACCGGGGGCATGCTGGAACGTTGAGAAGATTTGGAGTGAGAATACCAGGAAATCATTGCCCCTTTACAAGCAATACTGGATAATGACCTGAAAAACCTTAACCGATGGTAGAAGCAGTAAAAAATGGTCACATTATTCTGCCTTATCAATAACATTTGGAGAAATAATTAAAATATTTTATGTTCGCATACTTATTAGTTAATACCTACAGGTAATATTCTCTTATTCCTGAAGAAGTAAAGCAATCTATTCCCTTATTTTCTGACCTAGCATTTGAGTGATTCATCCTAAGCTGATGGGTCTTATTGAATATATACTAACCTAAACCTACTCTTGATTATGCTCAAACGTGTCTTGAAAATTTTGCTTTTCTCTGTATTGGGGATTGCGCTCATATTCTTTTTATTCTATACATTTGTTTCCTGGGATTTCAATCAAAGAGCCGCCAAAAGCTATCTCTACGAGGTTTCAGCACCTCAGGTAAGTTATGACTCTGCTAACCTGGAGTTAGGTGAACATCTTTCTGTCATCAAGGGATGTCGTGACTGCCATAGTGATGATCTGGGAGGGAGAGTAATGATTGATGATCCGGCGCTGGGTAGGCTGGTACCTTCCAACCTTACCAAAGGTGATGGGGGCATTGGCACGCAGTATACGCTGGAAGACTGGGTAAGGGCGCTGCGACATGGCGTAGGTCCCGACCAAAAGCCCCTGCTCTTTATGCCAGCTCATGAAACCGCCAACATGACCGATAGAGACATAGCGGCCCTCATTGCTTACTGTACTAAGTCTAACCCGGTAACCCGCAGCTTACCCGAGATTGAAGTGCGTCCGGTAGGCAGGCTGCTCAACTATTTTGGCAAGATGCATATGTTTCCTGTAGAAACGATAGACCATGATTTTGTGCCATTGGCAGATATGGACAAAAGTGTATCTCCTGAGTTTGGTGAGTACCTGGCGGTAGGTTGCACCGGTTGTCATTATGGAAACTTTAAAGGTGGAAGCCCACAGGTCCCCGGCTCGCCTCCTGTGGCAGACATTACATCTAGTGGTAATGTAGCCAAGTGGTCTGAAGCAGATTTTATGCAAACGCTTCGTACCGGAAAAACACCCGAGGGCAAGGCGATGCAAAGTGAGTTTATGCCCTGGCTAATGACCAAGGAGTTTACTGATAATGAATTGAAGTCGCTGTATCTTTATCTGAAAAGCCAGCCTTAAGTCACTATTATTTATTGCATTTTATAAGGTGAAGGCCATACAACGATTATTCTATCCTATATGATAAACCGTTGTATGGCTTTACTTTTCTACTCTTTATAAGCCAGGGCAAGTATGCTCTTCGACATATTTAAGCTATTGTGTTCAAGGGCTTCATTGTTGATTTCAAACCTTAAGGATTGGTTTTCCAAAACCACAAAGCTAAGGTGAGCCCCTTTTTTCACCAGTCCATCACGTTCGGTCACAATCATGGTAGGCAGTTGTTTTATTTTCGATTTCAAATCATCCAGTGCCCCACTTTTTCCAGAGGAAACAAATACCATGTGAGCACTTCCAATGTCGCCCACTTCCTCTACTTCATTAATCTTAAACTTGCGGCCATTGATATTTTTCTGGGCAGCCATTTTATTGAGTTCTTCGGTGATTTTAGACTTCCCTAATACGGCAATCACAAAATCCCCGTTAGAGGCACTGGCCGGATAGTTAGTATATTTGGTGAAATTATAAATGAAAATAGAATAGGCTTTGTAGTCAGATACTTGGGCAAATCCTTGATGGAAAGAACCTAAGCTTAGTATCAAGAACACGATAATGATAGATAATTGATGGATACTTTTCATGATAATGGTAAGTCTGTTATTTTAATTTAGTCGCTGATGGTTAAAAATCTAGCTTATATACAAGCTTGAGGGCAAACTCCCGCCCCTTGACGGGTATCGGTGCAAAGCCCCCGTCATAGTGTTGTGGAAGGGAAGCATCCTGATCCAAAAGATTATACACCCCAAAGCCCAGTGTGAGGCCATCTACCCATAAGTCATCATAGTGTACATACATATTGACCTGCGTATTGGCTGCTAACTGACCCAGCACCGCGTTTTCATCTTCATCCAGGGCAGTATAAGTATAGCGCACACTTCTATGTACCAGGGATGGGTTAATGAAAAATGATTTGCCCAGGCGGAAGCTACCAATAAACCCAATTTTATGAGCAGGTGCGCCCAGGTTAAGCTGGTCTTTCCCTTCCACCTGGAAAGTCTCTACGGTATTATCCGATAAAGCCTGGTAGAATGAATAAGAAAGACTGGCATTCCATACCGATTTTTTGATTTTGTATTCTACTTCTATGCCTTGCGTACCCATTCTTTCGTAGTTCAGGTAACTCTCTTCATCCGTAGCGACATCAAAGCCATAGACGATCACATCTTTGGTACGAATATGAAATAAATTGCTGCTCAATAGCATTTCCGGGGTAAACTGATAACCGAGTTCCAGCTCAGCTACTGCGGAGTGTTCCGGCTTGATATCAGGTGTAAGGTTAAGGTTTTCTATGCCCGGGGCACGGTAAGCCTGACTGTAGAGTAGCTTAAAATGAAAATTGTCAATACGTTTGGTCAAAGCGGCCCTAGGCACAAAGGCAGCACCAAAAGCACTATGGTAATCATAGCGTGCCCCCAGGGTAATATTTGCGATGCGATGTTGAAACAAGCCCTGGGCAAATAAAGAATAATTGTTGTAGGCTATTGCATTGATTCCTTCCCCGAAATTCTCATACTCCAGTTCATCCACAGCCCGGTCATTGAAATACTCCCCTCCAAATATCAGATTAAGCTTGCGGCTGATATCATATGAGGCACTGAGGTTAGCTTTATAGCGTTCACCCCTGACTCTGTATTCATAGGTTGCAAAGTCCTCAAAATGATGTTTGTAATACCAGGGAAGATGATTGATGTAGGTAAATTGAGGGGTTAAGGTCAGTTTCTTCATTAGCTTATATTCGTATTTAAACTGAGCAGTAAAGAACCCATAATCCACCTTGTATTCACTGGAAGTAGTTTCATAATAATCGTAGATCGCCCGGAAGCTGGCGCTTTTGTACTTCACCCCTACATTCAAATGGGTAGGGTCCATTTTAGCATATCCATCTGCCAGATTGACTTGTGAGCCGTAAAAGGAAGCATAATCCTGGTCACTACGATTGCCTTCCCCCTTGAAAAGGGCGGCATCCACATGCCAATGTCCCCATTTTTTTCCGGCAGTAAGCCCTATGTTCCGGCGGGCGAACGATCCTATGCGCTGCCCGTAAGTTCCTGCAATAGCTACCCCATCCATTCGGCTATTGCCTTTGGTAATGATATTAACCACACCATATTCAGCGGTACCTCCGTATATGGCTGAGCCCGGCCCCCTGATAATTTCAATTCGCGCTATCTGGTCCACCGGAAAACGGTTACCGAATTGGGTAGTTTGGTACAATGTTTCATTGATTTCTATACCATCAATCATCATGAGCACTTTACCTTCGTTGGCCCAATTTCCCCTTACACTCAGGCCGATTTGGAATTCCACATCCTGACCAAACTCCAGGCCGGGTACCAGTTGCAACACATCCATCAGGTCACGGGCACCAAGATGGCGTATATCTTCGGCAGTAATGGTACTGACAATGCCCGGGCTCTCACGCGAGTTAAGCGCTTTCTTAGAGGAGACTTCTACCCCTTGGTTTAGCGCCTCTTGAAGAGCACTGGCTTTTTCAGTAGCTTTTAGTTCTATTAAACCATCTAATGAGTAATTGGTGGTGTCATTGGCCTGGTCCTGGGCAGGTGAAGCGACGGATGCCAGCAGGGTAACTGCTATTAACAATACGCTTCTTGAAGCGACAAACTTGTGTTGCATTTTTAGTTTTACAGTAATGAGTAAATAGTACTATATCCCATAAGCATAGCCTGAACAAAAATATAGCAATCCTCACAGGATTAAACACTCTTTCTCAAAGGCTAAGGATGATGTAAGATATTTTATGGCAAGGGTTGAACAAATGGTTTTGTACCAGGATCAGCTCATCCATTCCGGGAATAGTCATATAAAAAAGGTGTCTTATTTAAGCTTGAGATGCTTTTTAAACATAAAATGAAACATAGCTGTGTAAGCTTACATAAGATGTGTGCTTACAGCGGGCCATGAGTGTTCAGCGAGTATATATACCCCTTAGCGTTGGAAAGAAGCTTTTCTCTTCACTTTAGCATGATTGAAAATTTTTAATTCCTTATCCAAATCACCTTAACTTTTCTTCTGGTTTACGGTTAAGCATGTTGATAAAACTTAATTCAACCATATGCTCAAAACCACTACTGCGGAAATCCCCTACACAAAAAATCAAGATTACAAAACCTGTCCTGGTAAGCCTTATCCTTTGGGGGCAACTTATGACGGTGAGGGCGTCAACTTTGCCCTTTTTAGTGAAAACGCTACGGCTGTTTATCTCTGCTTATTTGATTCTTCTGAAGATAAGGAAGAACATGCCTGCATCCATATCTGGGAACAAACTGACTATGTATGGCACATCCATGTCCCAGGACTTAAGCCCGGACAACTCTATGGCTACCGGGTAGAGGGCCCGCACGACCCTAGCAATGGCATGCGATTCAACCCCAATAAACTACTGATTGACCCCTACGCCAAAGCCATCAACGGCCGGATAGAATGGGGCAGTGCTATCTTCGGCTATCCCATTAGTTCGGAAGAAAAAGACCGGGATTTATTATTGGACGATGAAGACAGTGCAGAAGGGATGAACAAATCCATCGTGATTGATCCTGAATTTGATTGGGAAGAAGTACCTAAGCCTAATATTCCCCAGCACAAAACGATCATTTACGAAGTCCATGTGAAAGGGTTCACCGCCCAGCATCCGGATATTGCCCCCGAGCTGAGAGGCACTTACCGGGGCATGGCGCAGCCCCAGGTGATTGATTACTTCAAAAAGCTAGGCATTACCGCTATTGAACTATTGCCAGTGCACCATTTTGTCAACGATAGTATCCTGGTAGAGAACGGCTTGACCAACTATTGGGGCTACAACAGTATCGGCTTCTTTGCCCCCTATTCCGAATATTCTTCATCAGGCAATATGGGTGAACAGGTAAGGGAATTTAAAGAAATGGTGAAGGCCTACCATCAGGCAGGCATAGAAATTATCCTGGATGTGGTCTACAATCATACGGCTGAGGGCAACCACTTCGGGCCAATGCTCTGTTTTAAAGGCATTGACAATGCCGCTTATTATCGTTTGGTAGAGGACAACCGTCGCTACTATATGGACTACACCGGCACTGGCAATAGCCTGAGTATGCTAAATGCCCGCTCTCTCCAAATGGTGATGGACAGCTTGCGCTATTGGGTGACCGACATGCAGGTAGATGGATTTCGTTTTGACCTGGCTTCCACTTTAGCGCGTGGCCTGCATGATGTAGGCAAACTTTCTACCTTCCTGGATACCATTCACCAGGACCCTATTGTATCGCAGGTGAAGCTCATTGCTGAGCCATGGGATGTGGGGGAAGGCGGCTATCAGGTAGGTAATTTTCCGGTACAGTGGGCGGAGTGGAATGGCAAATACCGCGATACCGTGCGCCGCTTCTGGAAAGGCGATGAAAGCCAGGTAGGTGAGCTGGCCAACCGCCTCAGTGGCAGCAGCGACCTGTATGAGAAGACCGGTCGCAAGCCTAGCGCCAGTATCAATTTCATCACTGCGCATGATGGGTTTACGCTACACGACCTGGTGAGCTATAACGAAAAGCATAATGAAGCTAATAAAGAAGATAACCGGGACGGAGAAACCCATAACCTGAGCTGGAACTGTGGAATAGAAGGCAAGACCGCCGACCCTGATATCATTGAATTAAGGGAAAGGCAGAAACGTAATTTTATGGCTACCCTGATTTTTAGCCAGGGCATCCCCATGATCAGTATGGGTGATGAATATGGGCGAACCCAGTACGGAAACAATAATGTGTATTGCCAGGACAACGAAATCAGCTGGTTTGACTGGGGATGGAATGAGCAGCAACAAGCTTTTCATGAATTTACTCGCCAACTGATTGATATCCGCACCCACTCCCCCATCATGAGGCGGCGCCGTTTTTTTATGGGCAGAAGTGTACACGGCTTAGGCATCAAAGATATCCGCTGGCTGCGCACCGACGGTAAAGATATGACCAGTAAAGACTGGAGCTCTTCTTATGTACGCTGCCTGGGTATGCAACTCAATGGCAAAGCCATGGAAGAGTACGACGAAAAAGGGGAACCTATTTCCGACGGCATCTATCTCTTGTTGGTCAACAGCTACTGGGAAAATGTACCATTTACCTTCCCCAAGCGCCTGCGAAACGCGCATTGGGAGGTGTTGATAGACACTTATCAACCTGAGAGGATGGAAGAAGATAAAATGGTATCTGAAGAAATAATGTTACACTCCCGCTCTTTATTTCTGCTGAAAATGATAGATAAGAGACGTAGGCGTGGGAAATAGTGGTCTTGGAGATTGAGTATTAGGGTATGGGGTTTAGGAAGCTCCAATACCTAACACCCAAAACCCTTTTTATTTTCGGTTATTGGTGCCAGTTTTACAATATGAATGAAACACAGACTATCGTAATCACTTGTGCGCCACACATCAGCAAAATTCTGGCGGAAGAAGTACAGCAACTCGGCTACCCGGTCAAAGGAAGTAGTATACTGGAAGTCACGACGGAGGGAAGCCTACAAGACTGCATGTACCTCAACCTGCATCTGCGTACTGCGCACCGCGTGCTGTATCAACTTAAGCGTTTTCATAGTGCCAACGCTGACCAATTATATCATCAATTACAAACCGTTTCCTGGGAAGATTACATACCCGCTGACAGCTATTTCAGCGTAAGCTCTTTTGTCAAAAACCCCACCATCCGGGATACCCGTTTTGCCAACCTCCGGGTGAAAGACGCCATTGTAGATTACTTGCAGGAAAAGTACGGCCGTCGTCCTGACAGTGGCCCGCTGCATGATAAGTTGGTGGTATTTCTGCATTGGAAAGAGCGGGATGCTGGTATTTTTTTGGATACTTCCGGCGAAAGTATTGCCCGGCATGGCTACCGTCAAGTAACTGTAGAAGCCCCCATGCAGGAAGCCTTGGCAGCAGCCCTTATCCGCTCTACGCAGTGGCAGCCCAGCCTACCTTTCGTGAACCCCATGTGTGGCAGCGGTACTTTGGCCATAGAAGCTGCCCTGATCAAAGCGAACAGAGCACCTTCACTCGGCAGGGACAACTTTGCTTTTATGCACTTAAAAGGATTTGATGAAATTGCATGGGAAAAGATGCAACAACAAGCGAGAGAGGAATTTGAAAAAACCAATGCTGCTATTGCTCATCAATCCATCAATATCATTGCTACTGATAGGGATGCCCAGGCCATCGCCGCTGCCCGACAAAACGCCGAAAAAGCCGGGGTAGCCCACTTAATCCACTTTGAAGTAGCCGATTTTAAAAATACTGTGTTACCTGAACCCCAGAGCACAGATGAAGCCAAAGCCGTGTTAATCATTAATCCGCCTTATGGGGAAAGGCTGGGGGAAGAAGAGCAGCTTGCTCCGCTTTACCGGGAGATAGGAGATTTTTTCAAACAGCAATGCGCCGGTTACTGGGGTTACATTTTCACCGGCAACCTTAACTTATCTAAGCAAGTTGGCCTCAGAACCCGTCAACGTATGGAATTTGTAAATGGAAAGATAGATGCACGGCTTTTGGAATACGAATTGTATACTGGTAAACGCTAAGTGCGCGTTATAGTATAAGCAATGAAGAGATTTAAAGAAAAGATCATAGACCCGATATTTTACTCCTTACCGGTGCAACTCATTGTGTTGCACCTGCGTAAGAATCAGCTTTTGCTGTTGGGATGGGTCTTTCTTTTCGCCGCAGTAACGGGCAGCATAGGCAAAAACCTCGGTATTCCTTATCTTTTCCTAGATCCTGAGTACTTGGGCAGGGTTGACTTTGTTAGCTTTTTTATAGTAGGCATCGCCGTGGGCGGGCTTACGATGGCCTATCATATTACCTGTTATATCCTGGATGGCAACAGCTTTAGCTTTTTGGGAGTACTCTCCCGGCCTTTTTCAAAATTGGCATTCAACAATGCCATTATTCCGATTGCTTTCATCATCACCTACATATTTCATGTCGTAAGCTTTCAGCTAAAAAATGAATATAATACCCATTGGGATATCTTTATTAAGGTAACCGGTTTTCTTTGTGGGGTGACGGTCATGCTCATCTTTCTCTTTGGCTACTTCAGGTTTACCAATAAAGATATTTTCAGATTTGTTGCTTCCAATGTCAATCGCCAGCTCAAAAGGGTAAGCATTTCCAGGGTAAGGATCATGGAAAACCTGAAAACTGCCCGCAAGAACCCGAACCGGGTAGATCATTACTTAGATATTAATTTTAAGTTTTGCAAAGCACCCACCGGCAGTTATGATAAGGAACTGGTCACCAAAGTATTTGATCAGAACCACCTAAATTCTATCATCATAGAGTCTTTTATCCTGCTATTAATTTTAGCTCTTGGCTTTTTCCATGACCGGCCACTCTTTCAGATCCCGGCGGCGGCCAGTGGGGTTTTATTGCTCACCATTATCATGATGCTTATCGGCGCCATTACCTACTGGCTCAGGGGCTGGGCTACTACGGTAGTCATTATCACTTTCTTTCTGATGAATGCGATGGTCAAAAACAACTGGGTCAGCAGCACTTATAAGGCTTTTGGACTTGACTACGAAGTAACACCTGCGTCCTATACTTTTGAAAAAATTCGTCAGCAAAACGATAGTCTGCATTATGCCCAGGACAAAGCCTCCACAGAAACAATCCTGGAAAACTGGAAGGACAAAGTGGCAAGCACTGATTCAGCAGCTAAGCCCAAAATGGTTTTTGTATGTACCAGCGGTGGTGGCCTGCGTGCTGCCCTCTGGACGATGGCGGCCCTGCAAACGGCTGACAGCCTCACGAAAGGTGAGTTATTTGAGCATATCCAACTGATCACCGGTGCATCCGGAGGATTGGTAGGCGCTTCTTACTTTCGCGAGCTGGTAATGCGTGACAAGTTGAAAGATTTGAAAAAAACACCCGAACCGGTTGTTCAATTGGTTGCCCAGGTCAACGATGCCAATAACTCCATTTACAGTCCCCGCTACTTACATAAGCTGGGGCAGGATAACCTGAATGCCATCATTTTTACCCTACTGGTCAATGACCTTTTTGTACGTTTTCAGCCTTTTGAGTTGGATGGTAAAAGTTACGTTAAAGGCCGGGGCTACGCTTTTGAGCAGCAGCTCAATCAAAATACGGAGGGGGTGATGAACAAGCGCTTGATAGATTACCGCGAAGCGGAGCAGCAATCCCTGATTCCCATGTTGCTGCTTTCCCCCGCCATCGTCAATGACGGGCGCAAGTTGTATATTTCTCCGCAGCATATGTCCTATATGAACACCAGCTTGCACCTTCGTCAAAACGGGCATCAGGAAAAAGTGAAGGGGATAGATTTTTTGCGCTTTTTTGAGGAGCAGGATGCTGGCTCACTGCGCTTTTTGACAGCCTTGCGGATGAATGCTGCTTTTCCTTATGTAACACCCAACGTCAGTTTGCCTACCGAACCCCGGGTCCAGATCATGGACGCTGGCCTCACTGATAATTTTGGGGTTTCCGATGCCATCCGTTTTATGTATGTTTTTAAAAAATGGATCAATGAAAATACCTCCGGCGTTGTCTTCTTGTGTGTGCGTGACTCGGAAAAAATTGAGCCAATTGAGAAACCCTTAGGCAGTTCTTTACTGCAAAGAATGACTGCGCCTTTCCGTTTTTTTTATAATAACCTGTTCAACATCCAGGACATCAATAACGATGACCGACTGGAATATATGCAAAGTTGGATGGAAGTCCCTTTTGAACAAATCAACCTGGAATATCATCCCTATTGGGATAATATAGATGATAAAAGTGCAGCTATCGTCAAAGAAAGACCATCATTGAGTTGGCACCTGACCAGCCGGGAGAAGGACAACATCATTAATAACATCCAACATCCAACCAATCAGAAAGCTTTACGCCGCTTAAAGGAAGTACTGAACTAGCCAAACAATTTCATGGCTGCCCGGAAGGTATTGCAATGCGCGTCCACAATATCAGCGATGCGCGGGGAATATCCTCCTCCCATACAAGTAGCAACCGGCACGCCATATTGCTGACAGTTTTGAAATACAATGCTATCCCGCTGCCAACAACCTTCTTTGGTAAGGGATAATCTGCCTAATTTATCAGTAGCCAATACGTCCACCCCAGCTTGAAAAAATGCCAGATCAGGTTGATGTTGCTCAACCAAAGTTGGTAGTGTTTCTCGCAAAATTTTCAGATATGCATCATCCCCGGTACCACTAGGCAGCGCAATGTCCAGGTCGGATTTTTCTTTCTTTAGGGGATAATTATCCTGTCCGTGCATGCTGAAAGTAAACACCGCCGGATTGTTGGCAAAGATAAACGCATTGCCGTTTCCCTGATGCACATCCAGGTCTATGATCAACACCTTTTTGACGGCTTTTTGCCTAATCAAATAAGTAGCAGCGATGGCAATGTCGTTAAGCGTACTGAAACCTTCTCCCCGGTCGGGATAGGCATGATGGGTGCCTCCTGCCAGGTTCATGCCGATACCATCCACTAGAGCCGATTGTGCGGCTTTTAATGTTCCTGCCACACTGTTCCTGGCACGATTTACTGAGGTTTCCGTATTAGGCAACCCAATTCTTCTGACCATCGCGGGGGGAAGGGAAAGGGTTTTTACCTGCTGCCAGTATTCCGGGGTATGCACCAATAAAATAGCAGATTCATCAACCAGGCCAGGCTCCATGAGTTGATCTTCTGTAATAATTCCTTGATAAAGCAACTGCTCTTTTACCAGAATATATTTATCAATAGGAAAACGATGTCCGTCTGGGAGTGGATAATGATAACGGTCGAAATAAAAAATGTTGATGGCTGTCAATTCAGTGAAACTGGTACTCATAAGCGCCTTGAACAGGCACACAATGATAAGGGATTTTTAGTTCCTTTGCTTCTTCTGCCAGCTTCACTGCTTGGTAATAGCTGTTAGAACTGTCAATAATCAGTTGATCAAAAATAAAATATTGGTTTAGGTCATTCAAGGTAGCCAGCGCATTATTGCAAACTACGATCATGTCTACCTTTAATTTTTTGTTTAGCGTGGTTTTCTTATCAAAAGGTGCTTTGATCATCGCTATTTTCTTACCCTTCCATACCATGAATTGCATATTCTGCCATGTGCGCACTGCCAGATGTTCCTGCGCACTGCTATCGTTCAGAAAAGTAAGTTGACTTCCTTTGAAAATATGGTTAGATGCCACGTGGTACATCACTTTTTCGTCAGCATTTCCCAGGTAAAAAGTTGTCCTGCCGCTACTTAAGTCCATACTGCTTTCTTTGGAAGCCTGGTAAAAAGTAATGGCTGTTTGCTGGTATTGTTGATCAACATGGACTGCCCGCACACCCAGCATACCAAAAACACATACGCTCAGCATCCACACATATTTGAACCGCCGATAGTAAAAAAGTGAGATCATTAAAATGATAGCTCCGTACAAGAGTAGCGTTTCTTCCCGACTAAAATAGATTCCTTTAAGCACGCTCACTGGCAAGCTTTCTATAGCTATCACTCCTCGGTTGGTGATTTGTATTACTTTCTCTAAAAGCCAGGATGGGTACATAAGTATGGCCGGAAAAGCCAAGCCGACCACAAAACATAGCAATCCCAGAGAGAGAATACCGTAAGCTGCCGGTATCACCAGAATATTAGACAGCCAGAAGTAGACCGGGAACTGTTGAAAATAATACAAGCCCAGAGGAAAAGTAGCCAATTGGGCAGCAATGGAAACGGCCGTTAATCCCCAAAGCCAGTCCAGCCACTTGCTGTTAGGCGTGTACCATTGGTAAATTTTAGGCTGTAAATATACGATCCCCAACACTGCCAGATATGAAAGCTGGAAACCTACTGACATGATGAGAAAGGGATCGTAAAGCAAGAGAAAAAAGGCCGAAGCAGCAATGGTATTGTAAATATTGGTTTGCCTTCGGCTTGCCTCTGCGATAATGATGAAGCTGAACATCGTAGCGGCCCGCATCACTGAGGGCGATAAGCCAGTGAGCAACGCATAAGCCCACAAAGCAATCAGACAGAGAATTGCCCTAAGCAAAAATCCCCAGCGTCCGGCCCGGATCAAGGGTTTTAGCAAAAAGGCCAACACCAGGTAAATGATACCGACGTGCAAACCGGAAACCGCCAGTACATGCATCGCCCCGGCTGCCGCGTAAGCATTGCGGATATCATTGTCCAAACCGGTTTTAACGCCTAATACCAGCGCCTGCGCTATTCCAAGGGCTTGTTTGTCCTCAATGCCTTGTTCAAAAATCTGCTGACAACGGCTGCGGGCAGCATAGGCAAAGGACATGAAAGGATTAGGAGGTTCATTTCTTTTGTAAATCCACTGATCTTTGGGCAAATAATGCTGATGATAAATATGCTGATATGCCAGAAACTGCCGATAGTCAAACTCATGGGGATTAGCGGATGATTTTATTGCTTGTGCCTGCCCACGCACCAGAATTTGGTCGCCATAAACTAAAGTAAATAAGCTATCGCTTTTGGGCTGATAAATAATGACCTTCGCCTTTACTGGCATTGTACGAATGACTTCATTACTATCCTGATCTATCAGATAGTCCAGTTTCAGAACAGCTTTGAAGGAATTGGTTTTAGGTTCACTGGGTTCTACGATAGTAGCTACATAGTGCGTGTAAGAAAATTCAAGCTGGCTGAGGTGGGCGTTTTGCTGATCATCCTGCCGATGTTGTGCATAAAACCAACCCGTAACGAAAAGCCAAAGAATCCCTATAAAACCTATAAGGTTTCTCCATCGGTATTGATGTTTTTTAGGAATACCAAATGCCAAAGCAGTATACACCAGCAAAATCATCAGCAAAAGCCATTGATTGGGATTCCAATGAGAATAATTTCCTGCCAATATGCCAAGCATTAGCACCGGCGTCAACCGGAGAAAAGGATAGGGTACCCACTTAAACATAGCGCCTGTATTTTCAATAAAAATACGGGAAGCCAGGCTGCAAAACCCGCTGATACTTATCTCAACATGACTTTGTAAGAAAGGGGTTATTTACCTACCTGAATGGGTTTTTCCGGTTGATAAGCGATACGGCGGAAACAAAAGTACTGAAGATTGTATTTTCTGCCGGTAGAAGCAGTAAATCCCCAAATGACCTCGGTATTGCCACCAAACACATCCTCCACCAAGTTTCTGGTTCCCTGAAAAACGATAGTATTATCCAGCCTTACAATGACCTCCTTAGTTTCAGGGTTCCAGGCAAAGCGAAAGTTATGCATACGGTCATCTTCCAAATCAAGATTATCATCCCCGCCATTCCAGTAATTTTCGTGGAAACTACTGCCATTCTCCAAATAAGCGACATGGTCTGAAGTAGGGTCGTTCTGAATGGGATTGAAATACGTATCAAATTCTACGGCTACGGAGGGGGCAATATAGTTGCCAGCAGCAAAAGCGGGGTTAAAACGACCATAACCAATACCTTCGCCATAAGTACCAAACGCATTGAAGCCACGGGGGTCATTATGGATAACAAAAGCAATCCCATCAGCCCCATACTCATCTTTATCCCCGAGATAGATGTCAAATTCTATTTCAAAATAGTCGGATAAATCAAGTTTAAGCGTACTGTAGGCGATACCCTCTGCGTAGGGTTCGTTGGGTGTGAGCATGATACAGCCTGAAGGCATGTAGTCAGCAGTGCCCCTCAATTCAAACTGGGCTTGAGTTATGTGGGCTAGTAAAAACATTCCCAGGCTCAACCATAAAAAGTGCTTTTTCATCTCTTTAGTATTGAAATACAAATTGATTCGCTTGTTGCATGCTAAAGGCAATTATTGAAGTTAAGCATTTTCGGGTGGAAACACCACCTACTCTTTAACCACACCAATTAAAAAGTAAAACAATTTTTAATCAATTTTGTATAGAGTATTG
>JBBSOG010000001.1:0-50734 GCA_038259985.1 Cytophagales bacterium | reverse complement strand
ATTTGCTGGCATAGACGTTTTTGATTTAGATATTAACCTCACTGATCCTGATGCTTTTGTTCATATTGTCCAGACTTTAGAACCTAACATCGGCGGCATTAACCTGGAAGACATCAAGGCACCCGAGTTCTTTGAGATAGAAGAGCGCCTGAAAAAAGTAATGAATATCCCGGTGATCCATGATGATCAACACGGAACAGCGATCATTACCGGCGCGGCCCTGACCAATGCCCTGGAAGTGGTCAATAAGAAAGCTTCAGAAATTAAGTTGGTAGTCAGTGGTGCGGGTGCTTCGGCCATAGCCTGTACCCGTTTGTTTTTGTCGCTGGGCGTTCAGCTTCAGCATGTGGTCATGTGCGACATCAATGGCGTGCTTAATACAAAAAGGGAAGACCTTGACGAAATTAGGGCGTATTTTGCTACGGATAGAAATGTAAACTCTATGGCTGAGGCCATGAAAGGCGCAGATGTGTTTCTGGGACTTTCGGCAGCCAACATTGTCACGCAGGATATGCTCCGCTCTATGGCAAGCAATCCTGTTGTATTTGCCCTGGCCAATCCTGATCCGGAAATAAGCTATGATCTGGCCATGGAAAGCCGTGATGATATTGTGATGGCTACCGGCCGCTCTGACCATCCTAATCAGGTAAATAATGTACTGGGTTTCCCTTATATTTTCAGAGGTGCGCTGGATGTGCGGGCCACTGCCATTAATGAAGAAATGAAGTTGGCGGCAGTAAAAGCACTGGCCATACTAGCCAAAGAACCTACTCCGGAGATCGTAAACAAAGCCTATAGCAGCGAAAAAATCATATTTGGGAGGGAATATATAATTCCTAAGCCACTTGACCCCCGCCTGATTACGACCATCTCCCCGGCAGTCGCTAAAGCCGCAATAGCTACCGGAGTAGCAAGAACAAAGATTACTGACTGGGAGCAGTACCATGTGGAACTTCAGCGCCGTATCGTCATTGACCAAAAACTTATGTCGCAGGTAATCAGCAAAGCCAAAAAGCAGCCCAAAAGAGTGGTATTTGCTGAAGCTGAAGACCAAAAAATTCTTAAGGCTGCTCAGATACTTCAGGATGAACAAATTGCTATTCCTATTCTTTTAGGCAACCAAGAAAAAATCCAGGGTTTGATAGAAGATCATAAACTTGAATTGTCTTCCTGCACCATAGTGGATCCGTATCACGTGGATGAGAAGAAAGTTGAGAAATATGGTAATCTTCTGTACGAAAAGAGGAAACGCAAGGGTATGACCAGGGACGAAGCTCATAAACTCATGCGTTCTCGCAATTATTTTGGTACCAGCATGGTGGAAGCGGGAGAAGCCGATGCCTTTATATCGGGCCTTACCAGTGATTATCCTAAAACAATATTGCCCTCCCTAAGAGTGATTGGGGTCAGCAAAGAAGTGAAGCGCGTGGCAGGTATGTATATTATTACCAATAAAAAAGGAACGTTCTTTTTTGCAGATACCACAGTAAACGTAAATCCCACAGCAGAAGAACTTATTGATATTATTGGATTAACCGCCTCTTCGGTGCATTCTTTCGGCATTACCCCTCGCATCGCGGTACTATCCTATTCTAACTTTGGTTCTAGTAAAGGAGAGGTTCCTGAAAAAACAGCCAAAGCAGTGACGATGGCCAGAGAGCGCTGGCCCGAAATGGTCATTGAAGGTGATATCCAGGCCAATACCGCATTGAACACTGAATTACAGCGGGAAATGTACCCCTTCAGCCGCTTGGTAGAAGAAGGGGCAAATACTTTTATCTTTCCCAACCTGGCCTCCGGTAATATTGCTTATAAATTATTGATGGAAGTGGCTGGAGCAGAAGCTATTGGGCCTATACTATTGGGAATGAACCGCCCGGTGCATATCCTGCAACAGGGTAGCACGGTGCGCGAAATCGTAAATATGGTAGCCATTGCCGTGTTGGATGCACAGGCTTTTGAACGCATCAGTGTGTAGAAAGAGTCGTATTTAAGCTACACGATTTCCTTATATTGCATACGGTGCAATTGAGCGTAGAATCCATCTAACTCAATAAGCTCATGATGCGTGCCCCTCTCCTTGATCTCCCCGTGATCTAGGACAATGATTTGGCTGGCACTTTGGATGGTAGAAAGGCGATGGGCAATCACAATAGACGTTCTTCCTTTCATTAGTTTGGCGATAGCTTCCTGAATCAACTCCTCGGTTTCGGTATCCACGGAAGAAGTGGCTTCGTCCAAGACTATGATCTTAGGATCGTAAACCATCGCCCGAACGAAAGAAATCAATTGTCGCTGCCCAACGGATAAAGTAGCGCCCCTTTCCATGACATTGTAGTCAAATCCTCCGGGAAGTCGCTCAATAAATTTCCTGGCACCCACTAATTCAGCAGCTTCCATCACTTTTTCGTGACTGATATCGGGATTTCCCAGTGTGATGTTTTGTTCAATGGTATCAGAAAACAGAAATACATCCTGCATCACCACCCCAATATGATGACGCAACAGGTCAAGGTCGTAAGTTTTTATGTCTTCGCCATCCACCAATATTTCCCCCCGCTTGATATCGTAAAAACGGGTCAGCAGATTGATGATGGACGATTTTCCCGCGCCGGTGGCCCCTACGAGAGCAAAGGTTTCGCCGGGCTTCACCTCAAAATTAATGTCTTTGAGCACATAGTCACGCTCATTGTAGGCAAACCAAACATTACGAAAGATGACATGCCCCTCAATATTTTCAGGCGCATGACTGCCATTGTTGGGAATATGCTCATTACTGTCAAGGATTTTTAAAATTCGCGAAGAACTCACAATACCTAGTTGTAGCGTATTGAAGCGGTCAGCAATCTGTCGTATCGGACGGAAAAACATATTGATATACATGATAAAAGATACCAGGATACCAATGGTGATATCATCAAACAAAACGCCCCGTGCCCCATACCAGACCAGGAGGCCGATACCGGTAGCCTGGATTACCTCAGCCACCGGAAAGTAAATAGAGTAGTACATAACCGACTTGAGATGGGCATGCTTATGTTCCTCATTGATTTCTTTGAAACGCTCATATTCCAGCTTCTCACTACTGAAAATTTGTACAATACTCATCCCGGTGATGTGCTCCTGTACAAATGAGTTGAGGTTTGACACAGCATTACGTACTTCGTTGAACGCCACTTTAATTTTTTCCTTAAAAACATAGGTGCTCAAGATAAGCAAAGGAAGTGTAGACAAGCTGACTAGCGTCAGTTTCCAGTCTATGTAAAGCATGACGCCGAGAATCACCAAAATTTGTAACATATCGCCAATAATGGCGGCTACTCCCTGGCTAAAGATATCGGACAAAGTTTCTATATCCGAAACGTTGCGGGTTACCAGGCGGCCAATGGGCGTATCGTCAAAATATTTTAGCCTAAGCTTTAACAAATGACGGTATAGCTTGACCCGGATATCGCGGATGACATACTGTCCAAGCCAGCCAGAAAGATAGGTATGTAGATACTGGACAATGCCTTGAACTACCAATAAGCCTACTAAAGCCAGGCTTATATAGATCAGCCCCTGATAATCATTGACCATGATGTAATCGTCAATCGCCATTTGTACCAGAAAAGGCAGAGCAGGAGCCAGAAAAGCCACTAATATGGTGAGAACGATTAATGCGTAAAAATGACGCTTATAGGGTTTAACAAATTGATATATCCTGCGTAGAACATCCATGTCAACGATATCCCCACTACCGGTTTTTTCTTTATCCATAATTACTATTACTCAAAAGGAAATAGGAAGTTATACTTTATTTAGGCCTTGAGAAAAATTTCATCGGGATAATCTACTTGGCTAAGGTATAATCCCTCGGCGGGCACAGACCGTCCGGCATGCCTGCGATCTTTGCTCTGTAAAATGCCCTCAAAATCATCCGGGGAAATTTTGTGCATCCCAATGTCAAGCATGGTACCTACGATAGCCCTCACCATATTTCTGAGAAAACGGTTGGCCGAAATATAAAAAACGCTACGAAGGTCATCAGGTTTTTGCCAGACTGCATGCTCTATACGGCACAGAAAATGATTCTGACTGCTTCTGGATTTGCTAAAACATGCATAATCCCTCTCCTGGCCGGAAGCTAATTGGAGCGCAGCCGCGTTCATGCGATCAATATCCAGTTCAGGGCGAAAGTGATAACTAAATTCATGCAAAAATGGATCTTTGTGCTGATGGATATGATATTCGTACCGACGAAGGCAGGCGTCAAACCGGCTATGGGCATGATTTTTTACCGGAATAATATCATTTATAACAATATCGTGAGGGAGTAGAGCATTGAACTTGTGCAGATGATGTTGAATATCCAAAGGCTGAGTAGCATCAAAATGCGCATATTGCTGTATGGCATGTACGCCGGTGTCGGTCCGGCCACTTCCACTTGCACTGATCTCTTCCCGGAGAACCTGGCTAAGTGCTTTGTTGAGTATGGCTTGTATGCTAACGGCATTGCTTTGTATTTGCCAGCCATGATAGCGGGTTCCCCGATAACTGATTTTTAAAAAGTAGCGCACATTTATTAAAAAATTAACAATTGTTTCACAACAAAGCTAAGTTTTATTTATGACTTATGCCTAATTTTGCAATGCAGACATAAAGCGCTGAGTATTATTTATTTATCCGACTTCTGATGAAGTGGGTAATAAGATTTTATCGGCTCAAATTGATAGGAACAGGAGTGAAAGTTATTGAACAACATAGGAAGAGGGAGACATTAGCCATTGTAGGGAAAATATCCATTCTACTGATGGCCATTCTACTATTTCTCCTCTCATTAGATATCATGGGTAACTCCTTTCTTTCGCTGCGCCAGACTGCAGCCGATACGATACTTTCGGTTACCTCCAATCCTTTTATCGGATTGTTTATCGGACTTTTACTTACTGCTATTATCCAGAGCAGTTCCACCAGCACCGCCATGATTGTAGCCCTGGTAGGTTCTGGGGTCTTAAGTCTGTCTTCAGCCGTACCCATCGTGATGGGCGCCAATATTGGTACTACCCTCACCAGTACCATTGTATCACTGGGGTATATCACCAGTAAGCGGGAATTCAGGAAGGCAATCAGCGCTGGTTCTATCCATGACATTTACAATATTATCCTGACAATTTTTCTTTTTCCGTTGGAATATTATTATCAGTTTTTGTCGCGGATTAGTCAGCACATTGCTTCTTGGATGGGGGCTCTCTCTAATGACCCACAAGCAGGCTATGTGGCAGAGTCAAACAATTGGAGCCCGGGAGCTTACCTGACGGAAGTGGTAGACAGTAGTTGGTTACTGGTTTTAATTTCGTTTGTGCTGTTGTTTGTGGCTATCAAAATTATGTCACAGATCATTTATAGCTCTTTGATTGGTAGGTACAAAGATCACATGCAGGATTACATTTTTAATAGCCCCTACAAATCATTTGCCTGGGGAGGTATCCTTACTGCAGCGGTACAATCTAGTTCTATCACCACTTCTTTGATGGTGCCCCTGGTGGCAACCGGAAAAGTGTCTTTGCAAAAATCTTTTCCCTTCATCATCGGGGCTAATATTGGAACAACGGTGACTGCTTTAATTGCTGCACTTTTCAAATCGGAGGCAGCCATTAGTATTGCTTTAGTGCATTTTCTGTTTAACTCTTTTGGAATACTGGTTTTCCTGCCTTATAAACCTATCCGCCGTATACCGGGCTTACTGGCCGCTTATTTTGGTAAACTCACCCAGCGCAACAGGTTGATAGGATTTTTGTACATCGTTCTGATGTTCTTCCTGATCCCTTTCCTACTGATCTACCTGAACAGGCTATCTTAATAGGACATAAAATTTAAGAATCCATCCCGGAAGCAGCTACAAAAATTGTTTATATCGGGGAACATCTATAAATTGCTTCCTTAGAAATTTTTCACACGATAAGTAATTCACTTAATTTTTTATTTACACAATTATGGCTAAGCACAACGAAATGGACGAACTGGAAGATCAAAAAGATAAACTATTTGAAGTCATTGCCGACCTACAGGAATCACTTGACCTGGATGAAGATGATATACAGTCTATCAAAGAATGGGGCGTGAAACTTCTGGTAGCAGGGGTATCTGCTTTTGTGATCTTTAGGTTAATCAAAAGTATGACCCACGGCAGCAGTGTAGAAGTAGAGGAGAGAAAGGGACGCAGTCCCAAAGTCAAAATGAAGCGCGAGTCTTCCGTGTCCCGCTTGCTGAAGGAGCAAATGGTCATCATCCTGATCGCGGTGTTCCGCAAAAGGATCATGCGGTTCCTGCATGATAATAACATCATTGATATGGATGAAGACTGATCTTCATAGCGGATTTGTAGAAAGTCAGGCAGAAGGAAAGAAAAGCTTTGCCGTACTGATTGACCCTGACAATATGGAAGGGCAGGCAGCTTGTATGCGTGTTATCAATATGGCGGCCACTCATCAGGTAGATTATTTCCTGGTGGGGGGCAGCCTGATTAACGGCAATAATTTTGGGTTGGTCATCAGGTTGATCAAAGAAAATACGGACATACCCGTCATTATCTTCCCGGGCAGCAGCATGCACATTGAGCCGGAAGCTGATGCCATCCTCTTTCTTTCCCTGATTTCCGGCAGAAACCCTGACCTCCTAATTGGCCAGCATGTGGTAGCGGCACCAGTTCTCAAACGTAGTAACCTGGAAGTGCTGTCTACCGGCTATATGCTGGTCAGTTCAGGTAACGCCACCACTGTTTCATACATGAGTAACACCATGCCCATCCCCGGCGACAAGCCTTCGGTAGCAGCCTGCACTGCCGTGGCAGGTGAGATGCTGGGGCTAAAACTCATCTACATGGATGCCGGAAGCGGCGCCGACCAACCCATAAGCAGCAAGATGATTAGCATGGTCAGAAAATCAGTAAATATACCGCTTATTGTAGGCGGTGGAATCAACAATGCCCACAAAGCTGCCCGGGTCTACGAAGCCGGTGCGGATGTCATCGTGATTGGTAATGGCATAGAGAAAAACCCGGAGCTTTTGGTAGAAGTCGCCGAACTCACTACCCGCTACAACCAGCAGATAAAAGTGTAGCCGAATTTTGAGATGTAGCGTTTAGGTATCTGGACATTGTTCATTCACACGACTTTGTTGAAATAGCTTTTACCTTTTGGAAAACCAATGCAGAAGGTTGAAAATTTATAACCCCATCCCAAAATAAACAGTGAGCGGTATTAACTATTGAGAAAAAAGTAGCGATCTTAATAGCAGTCCTTAAATTGACTATTGATTACTTGCCAAACCAATATATACTATGCGCCTATCCATGATACTCTGCTTCCTGACTTTTGCTGCGATGTTATCTTGCACAAGCCAAGCACAAGAAATCCCCAACAAAGAAGATCAGATTAAATCAGCAGTGCTGGCTGCCCCGGAAGACAAACGTGCTGAAGCCACTGTGCTAGGGTACAATGCTGACGGAAAGGTGGTCACTTTGAAAGAAGGTACCAACAATATGGTTTGTCTGGGAGATGATCCTGCTAAGCCAGGCTTCAATGCTGCTTGCTATCACAAGGATTTAGAGCCTTTCATGGCCAGGGGCCGCGCGCTCAAATCAGAAAGCAAGTCTCCCCAGGAAATATTTGATATTCGCGAAGAAGAAGCCAAATCAGGAAAATTAACCATGCCCGAGACTCCTACTACCCTGCACATACTTTCCGGACAGGAAGGCAAGTACAACTCAGAAAAAGGAGCAGTAGAACAGGCTAACTACCGATACGTGGTGTACATACCATTCGCAACCGCTGAATCTACCGGGCTGCCGGAAAGCCCCGTTGTGCCCGGAGGCCCGTGGATCATGGACCCCGGGACCCATCGTGCCCACATCATGATCAGCACTCCCCCTCAGGAATAATGTAAAAGTGTTAACTTAAGACATAACTAAATGGCTGTTCTATCTTATGAGAAAACTAGCATGTATTACTTGTTGGTGGTACAGTAAAATGAGACGAGTTATAGTTATAATATCTTCAATCGCATTGCTTTTTAATTGTACAAGCAAGAAGGAAAACAATTATTTGAGTCCTAGCGTCCAAAAAGCAATTGAAGATCCTGATTATGGTAAGAATAGTAAAGATCTGACTATACAAAAAGAATACACTGATCTGATAAAAGAGAAAAGTATAGGAACAAAAGATTTTCGACCAAAAGGACTGAAGCTGGTTGAAATAACGAAAGAAGATGTTATAGGAATTTGGAAAGCAGATTACGACGATGGGCCTAATGCTACCTTGGCTATCTACGAAGATTCTATTCTCAATGTTGAGCACTTTAGTAGATATGAATACGAACTAAAAGGAGATACTCTAATAATTGATTTTGGTGATTGGAGGAGTCTATCAATTGTGACAAAAGCTGTCGAAGATACGCTAATACTGATAGATGAGAACGGTGAGATAATGTATACAACTTTTAAAGATTGAAACGCTACACAACATCGTGCAGCGGGGCTGCCCCTGCCACCATTCAGTTTAAATCGCTATTGGTTATCTAACGCGCAAAGACAGAGAATTGATACACGAAAGTAAGACCACTAACAAGTACGGCCTGACGGCGGGGGCAGCGCTGCTGCATTGAACATTTCAAGCTTATAAACTAATCCCCCAGCTCATACCATTCAATATCCGTCAGCGGCTGACGCCTTCCTATAAATTCTTCGGGGGCATAGTGCATGGCCAGATAATCTAAAATAGCGTCTTCATTCTTTCCCAGGTCCCATAATCCTTGGGTCTCCTGCATCCATACGATTTTCTCATGCCATCCTTCGCGGGTAAAACGATTTTGCAGTATCAGCGCACTGGAATGACAGGCGGTACAGGTACCCTTGACCAGCTGTAATCCTTCACCTGCCAGCAGGCCGGTTTGTACGTCTTTGCCATCTACAATGTCAAGAGTGCTGGCTACCGTAGGCGCTGGGGCCACTTCGGCCGTGACCTCCGTGTCAGCAACAGAGACCTCCGCTACTGGGGCGGTAGGGTTAGCTACCAAAAAATAAATGACTACCACAGTGCCGACGAACAATAAAACCACTATGCCAACTACCGCTTTAGTAACCTTGAGTAATCCTTTTAACAAATCTTCCGAAGCTGGTTTCATTTTATTTCATTATCATTTCTATCATGACAAGCATCCTGCTTATCCTGAAAAATCCGCTTAATCCTGATCTACTTTGACAGCAATTCTATGGCAGGCATTGTTCAGGTATCCTTTGGGGTTCCAGCCGGGCATTACCATAGGTTGGGCTACGCCCTGTTCGTCTGTCGCTTTGGCCCATATTTCATAATAACCCGCCAATGGAAAACCCACTTCGGCATTCCATTGTTGCCATGCCAGTCGGTTGGCAGGTTTCTTTAAAGCACAGTTTGTCCAGGTGGCCCCATAGTCAGTAGAGATTTCCATGTTGGAAACTTCATTTTCCCCAGCCCAGGCATGGCCGCGTACGCTCAGTTTTTTTGACAAATCAAACATTGCCCCCGTTTTAGGATAAGTGATTATTGATTTCACCGGCATTGATTCTATAATCATCATATCTTCTTCAGGTACCTCAGCACCAGGTGGCACCGGATGTTTGGGCACTCTGTAGGAGTCGCCCATCATTTTTGGGCCATCATGTACCTGATTGCGCACCACGATTTTGTGCAACCATTTGCCGGAGGCAGAAGCTGGCCATCCGCCACACACCAGGCGAAGTGGATAACCATGCTCAAGGGGAATATCTTTTCCGTTCATAGCCCAGGCAATCAAAGTCTCGTCTTGCAATGCCTTGGACATTGGCACCCCGCGCGAGATCGGCACTTTGGTGGAATCGCCGCTGAGGTGTTTGTCTTTTCCATAATAGCCAATGTAAACCGCATCCCCCTTGATTCCTACGTCTTCCAGAATGTCTTTGAGACGGGCGCCGGTCCATTCGGCATTATATATTGCCCCTTCTTCCCACTGGTTACCGGATGCAGGAGGATAAAAACCAGCACGTCCGTTGCCTCCGCATTCCAATACCAACTGATACGTATGTGCCTTAAAACGATTTTTGAGTTCATCCAGCCGGTAGGTTTTTTCTGCTTTTGCCGATTCTCCTCCGAAAGTGAGTGTCCAGTTATTTATATCAATATCTTCCGGCATAATGCCATTGTTGCGAACAAATATGTTTGGAAATGGCGTAACAGCATCATCTAGCAAATGTGGGGGGGCTTCCATGTTCCAGGGTTTGTCATTTCTTACGATCATCTCCTCGCTCTTTCCTTTAAGCGGACTATCCTGTACGGTAAAAGCTAAGGGCACATAAGATGCAGGCAGGCGGGCAGCGTGTACGATTTCAGTGCCCAAAGCAGCTGACATAGCCGATAGTACACTGCTTTTTAGAAATAACCTTCGGTCCCATAGTGGGCCCTGTATAATGGTGGGGTGATTTCGTTTTCTATTTGACATATCTGATTGAAAAAAAGTAAATTAACAAAACTTTAGCGTGAGGCTATATCCAAGTAAACTATTGTACAAAAAATACCTGATTCACATCGTGCTATCCGCTTTTTTTTGTAGCTCTCTTCATCTTTTTGTTCGCCCTGGCTTTTATTTCGTTTTCCAATTCCTGCTTATATTCAGGACGAAGCTCATCCGCATTGATATAGCATACTGGACTGGCATTTTCTGCCGGGATATCGTTTTCTTCCTGATCAATTACTTTTTTAGACATCATATTTGTCAAAGTACAAAAATTGGTTCATATACTTATATGGTATTTAAATGACCGATAATAGCGGCTTTACATTGATATAGATAAACAAGAAAAAAACCCGAATGTTGGTTCGGGTTTTTACCAGTCAGGGGAACAAATGATCTCAAAAAATGCCTGCCATGCGTGACCGTAGCCATTAACATGGCAGCAACCTAACTTAACTAACTTAGCTTAAAAAATGCACTACTCCTCTATCCACCTACTGGCTTTGTCTTTTTCAGAAAAGTGAAAACTTTTTAATTTAATGCCAGTGATCAAACCGGCAAATTGGGCAGCCTGCTTCACCCAGTCTTTCATGGTAATAACCACTGCTTTCTCAAAATAGCCCAGATGGCCAAAATGGTATTTAAGGTCTTCCAGCACCGTGTCCATAGAAAAACCATTCGTATCCACATACTCCACATATAATCTCACCTTGCTATAGGCTTTGAGCTTTTCCCTTAATTGAATGAGTATCGGCTTCATGTCCGCTTCCGTAGTTGTTCCGTCAATTCGGAACCCAATAATATCATCTCGCCGGGTTTGAATAGATTCCACCATAGGTTAAAGTTCAAAGATTAAATAATTAAATTGACTCCCAATCTTAAGCCGTGTTGATTTTCGCCAACAAAATATTTAGTATGTTACGTGACTTATTTTTGATATACTATTGCAAAAGACGCGTTTTTTAATGCCGGTCACAATGATTTAAGTCGCTCCACGATGATGATTAAAATCATTTCATTGCGGAATAAAGTAGCTAATCTTCCACTTGAAAAATATTTTAATGAACCAGCATCCTGACTTTGAAACCGTGCACAAAAACATTCAAAAAAGTATCTCTCAGCAGGCACCCATACAAGATATCCTGGAACAGATCATCAGATGGATAGAAACAAAATCCGAGGAATTCCAGGTTGCTATCTTGGTGGCAAATCCTGGAGTGGGCGATTGGCAGATAGGCGCCGCCCCCTCTCTGACGCCTGATCTCAAAGATGTACTCAACAAGGTGGTTTGCCAAACCTTGCCTGAAGTTTCCGGCACCGCGTCGTTCAAACCCTTTGCCCAGAAAATTATTTGGAAAAACCCCAATCCATTCACTTTCAATGGCTGGTGGGCCACCCCAATCCATTCCCGGTTCAATGGTAAATTATTAGGAGCTTTCCTCTTTTTCTTTAAAGAATCCAGGGAGCCTAACAAGGAAGAAATTCCGCTGGTCATCAATGGGGTGGATTGGGCTGCGACGGTGATTGAGCATAAAATGAGAACGGACGCCTTGCTAAGTCCAGAGATCAACCAACAAAGCTATACCGAAGCACTGGAGCAAAAAGTAAAAGAGCGCACCCGGGAACTGACCGCAATGGTCAAAAAACTGGTGGAAACCAATTTGTCTTTAGAATACCAAATCCACGAAACCCGGCAGGCCGATGCCGAAGCCAAAAAAAACTATGCACTGTATGTTGCCATTGCCCGTTATTTTCCCAAGGTAATGATTGTGGTCCTCAACCGGGACTATCAGATCGTATTTTTGGATGGGGAAGAGCTGCGAAAGATCGCCCTGGACAAAGCAAAAGTAGAGGGTTTGTCCGTCAAAGAAGTAGAAGATTTTTCGCCTGAGTGGAAACAACAAATGATCGCGTTCGCCCAGAAGACTTTTCAGGGGGGAAACCATGCATACGAGATCAAGCACCAAACAAACAGTTATAAAGTGAACACTATGCCCCTGGAGGATGGGCACCTGGATATCAACCTGGTCATGTTTGTTTTTACCAATATTAGCGAGCAAAAGAATACCGAAAAGAAGATGCTGAAAGCGCTGAAAAAGGAGAAAGAACTCAGTGAGCTCAAATCCCGCTTTGTGTCTATGGCTTCCCATGAGTTCAGGACACCGCTCAGCACTATTTTGTCTTCTGCAAATCTGATCGCCCGGCTCAATGAGCCCGGCAATGAAGATAAAAGGCTCAAAAATGTAAACCGCATCAAATCCAGCGTGAAGAATTTGATTGATATCCTCAATGAATTCCTTTCCCTGGGAAGGCTGGAAGAAGGCGCTTTGCAGATGAAAAAAGAAAATTTTGACCTGATGGAATTTATGGAAACCATTATTCAGGAGCTTCAGCATGTCCAAAAAGCCGGGCAGGAGGTGCTCCTTTCTTCTGACCAGCAAAGCATACAGGTTTATCTGGACAAACAGTTTACCCGAAATGTATTTCTTAACCTGTTATCCAATGCCCTGAAATACTCACCCCCGCATAAGCCAGTGGATTTGATCATAAGCACCACAAAATCATCCCTTACCGTAGTCATTAAAGACCAGGGAATCGGCATACCGGAAGATGAGCAGCAGAATTTGTTCAACCTCTTTTTCAGGGCACGCAATGTCACCAATATTGAGGGGACCGGCCTGGGTTTGCCCATCGTCAAAAAGTATATAGAACTTATGCACGGTGAAATCACTTTTGAAAGTGCATTGGAGCAAGGCTCTACCTTCACCATTACTTTACCACTTGACCAGGAATAAGATGAAGAAAATCGTATTGATAGAGGATAACACGGATGTGAGGGAAACTACTGCTGACATCTTGGAACTGGCTAGCTATGAAGTGATCACCGCCGAAAATGGAAAAGAAGGCATAGAAAAAGCCAGTACCCATCAGCCTGACCTGATCATCTGCGACATTATGATGCCGGGACTGGATGGCTATGGGGTATTGCATATCCTTAGCAAAAAGCCGGAAACCGCCAGTATTCCCTTCATTTTTCTCACCGCCAAAGCAGAAAAAGACGATGTGCGCAAGGGCATGAACCTGGGAGCGGATGACTATCTGACCAAGCCCTTTGAAGAAATGGAACTGTTGAACGCAGTAGAAAGCCGCCTGCACAAAAAGGAAACTCTTCAGAAAGAATATTCCAAAAATATCAATGGGCTGAACGAGTTTTACGGCGAGGCCAGTGCCTTCAAAGAACTCCAAGACCTCTCCCAAAAGAGAAAGCTCAAAAGCTATGCTAAGAAAAAGAATATTTTTCAGGAAGGAAGTTTGACCGATTCGCTTTACTTTATCAGCAAAGGAAGGGTCAAGACTTTTAAGACCACCGAAGACGGCAAGGAGTTTATCACCGGCATTTTCCAGGAAGGCGATTTCTTCGGTTTTATGCCTTTGCTTAGTGAAAAAGAATCCTACTCCGAGACGGCCGTGGCCATGGAAGACTCCGAGCTTTGCTTAATCCCTCGGGATGATTTTTTTAAATTTCTCTATAGCAACCGAAATGTAGCTGGCAAGTTTATCAAAATGCTTTCCAATAATCTGCTGGAAAGGGAAGAGCAACTCTTGCAGATTTCCTATTTCTCCGTGAGACAGCGGGTAGCCGAAGTGCTTTTACGATTAAGCGAGTCCTCCGATAAGCAAGAAAACCCAGCAGAAATCACCCTGACCCGGGAAGAACTGGCTGGACTGATTGGCACGGTAAAAGAAACCGTCATCAGGACTTTGGCGGATTTCAAAGAAGAAGGCCTGATTGCCATTGACCGGAAAGGGATCACGGTATTGAAGCGAGAGCAACTCGTTAGCATAAAATCCTGATGATCTAAATCATCATTTTCCTCAGACATAGGTCATTTTAGTAAGGATAAATTAGCCTTTACTTTACAAGATCAAAAGGCATATCAACTACTAAAGATGAACAAAATACTTCCTAATGACAGTCTGGAGCAGAAGTGGAAAATACATCTCTACCTGAAAGTATGTGATACGCTGGCTGAAGGAGAGGAGGAAGCCCAAAACCTGAAAACCCTTCACCCTCCCCTGGATCACCTTTCTGTCATGGGAAAAATCAACGGATTTGCCGAGCAGGACTTCAGGTATATTTCCGCATGTTTTGCCCAATTAACTTCTACCAAAATCCACACTATCGCTATTTCAGGCATAGGGGAAATCTTCGTAGCAGGTTCTCTATCATCGCTCTTACTGGAAAAAATTGATGGGAAGGCGCTGGGTTCACTGGAGGGTGGCCTGTGGGGGATTTTGAGTGGGTACGGATTGAGCAACAAAAAAATCTTCTGTTACCTGGAGCACCTCCGTCAGGGAAAGCTGGTGGTGATTGGCTGGGAATATGCCTCCCTGATGGAGAAAGCCAATACTTTCTTCTTCAACGGAAGTGTAAAATAAAGAAAAAATTATTCCATTTAACGAATAGTAAAGATGTCAAAAAAAATAGTAGTGACGGAAAGGGATTATGATTTGATCTCAAAATTTGTCAATTATCAACCAAAAAATTTATCTACTTACTCTTATCAAAGGTTGTTAGGAGAACTGAAAGAAGCCAAAATCGTGACCGGGAACCAAATCCCGAAAAACGTCATCGGCCTGAACTCTGAAGTTACCTTATTCGAAAATACGCTGGGCAAAAAGATCAACGTGACGTTGGTGATGCCTAGTAAGGTAGATGCGAACAGCAATAAGATATCCATATTCTCTCCCCTGGGCATCGTCCTGATTGGCTATCGCAAAGGCGATACCGTGGAATGGGAAGTGCACGGCGCAGTGAGACAATATAAAGTGCTGCAGGTCATCAACCCTGATAAAGATAATTCCTAAAAAGCGTAATGAAAGGATAGGGGGCTTCTTATGGAGGCCCTTTTATTTCTGTTTATCTAAAAATTTGTTTTATATCCACTGCTGTTCTGTTAGTCCGGGCTGTCAGGTCAAACCTATGAAAAACATTTCAATTTCATGTTCAATCTCAGCTTAAGACGGGGCACCAGCCTGGGCATAGACTTGGGAAGCAGCAATACGATACTGATCAACCAGGATAATAGCTATTATTCGCAACCCTCTTTTATCGCCTTACATAAGGATAAAAAAACGGTGAAGGCCGTAGGCCATGAGGCCTATCATATGCTGGGTAAAGCCAATGAACATTTCAAAATCGTCAAACCATTATCAGGTGGGGTGATCGTCAATTTTGATTCTGTGCATTGTATGCTCAAGTGCATGGCTGATACACCTTTTCCCAAACCTTCTTTTTTCTATGGGTATGAAAATGTACTAGCCGGTGTTCCCTACGACACTACTGAAGTGGAACGACGTGCCTTGCGTGATGCACTGGAGCAATTTAAAGCCCGCCATACCTATTTAATTTTTGAACCTATTGCCGCAGCTGTTGGGTTGGGGCTCAATATCCAAGAACCTGATGGTAAATTTATAGTAGACATCGGTGGGGGCATTACCGAAATCGTAGTCATTTCTTTATCCGGCGTAGTGTCCCATCAGTCTATCAAAGTAGCGGGCGATACCTTTGACGAGGATATTCAGACTTATTTCAGAAAGCATTACAATATGTCCATCGGCAGCAGTGTGGCCGAACAGCTCAAAATCAAGGTGGGCGCTGCAATAGATTACCCGGAAGAAATCCCTCAACCCTGCCAGTTGATCGGCAAGAATTTGATGACAGGACTCCCCGTAAGCGTAGAGGTAGGCCATAGCGAAGTTGCGGAAATCCTGAATAGTGCTATCAGCAAAATAGAATATGCCATTCTTCAGGCACTGGAAGAGTGTGAGCCGGAACTTGCCGGGGATATTTATGGCAATGGGATCTATTTGACCGGTGGCGGCTCGCTGTTAAGAGGCCTCAAACAAAGATTGGAGAAAAGGACGCACCTTCCTATACATCATGATAAAAATGCTTTACAGTCAGTGATCAAAGGCATCTCTACTGTTCTCCAGTCACCGGGCAGCTATAAATCTCTATTGTTTAAATAAATACTAAAGGGGGTGAACGGTGGCTTGTCCAATCCATGAAGCTTCTTCCTTTGTCCATCATTATCTATTCCATGGACAAATTTTCGCAGGCTTTTTTAAGTGACTAAGATCATCTGTTTAGCATGATTTGGGTCGTTCCAATCCTATAATTCCTTCACTATCTTGTTAACATAGCACAAGTTGCTGCCTGGTAATCAGTGGATTGGCGATAGTTAATGTCCAAAATTGCCGGTACAGCTAAGTGCTTTCATATAAATCATACCATTATGACTTTAGAAGGACAACTCATCAAAAATAGAAGTAGCCTGATTTATCGCGGACTTGGCGCCATTACCTTTGGGCTGGTAGCCTTATGTTATCCTGGAGAGGCTATTCATGCCCTGACTGTTCCATTTGGTATTTTGTTGATATTAAGCGGCTTGATCATTATTATCAGGAGCATCAGCTTATTGAGCGGCAGAAAAAACAAGGTTCACCTGCTATTGGGGAAAGGTATAGCAGAACTTTTAATAGGCGCTGGCGCACTGCTGGCTAAGGGACTGGGAATTTACATTTTTTGGGAGCTAATTGCCCTCTGGATTATCGTGACCGGTATTTTTCAAGTAGCTACCTTTAACCGAATGAAATACATCATGGAAGAATGGAAAATAATGGTAATCCTGGGAAACCTTGCCGTTATTTTCGGGGCCAGCATACTTGCTAATAATTCCCTGGGGGTGATTGACCCGACTTATGAGATCGCAATATTTGCCTTGTTTTTCGGGAGCTGTTTTATTTATACTTTTTTCAAACTCAAGGAAGGGCGGAAGTACCTCAAAAATAAGCCCATTGAATTATTTCAGTACAAAAGCAAAATGACTTACGACCAGTCCAATTAGTCATTTTCCCATGAAATATTTGCGGTAAAGGGCTATTCTCTTGAAGTATTCAAAAGAAATAAAGTAGGTTAACACTTCTTCACTTTTGAATAATTTTATCAAACCTCTTTGCGCAAAACCTCCAGCGGGGGATTGTTCACAATTTCCCGGCTGTTGGACAAGCCGATCAATACCGTTAATCCGGTGATGACGAAATAAGTAATGATAAGGGGTAGAAAAGAGGGCGTGAAGGGCGTTTCAAAACTGAATGTTGCCAGCACCCAACTGGCAATCAGCGCGATCATCACACCCGTCAATGTGGCTAGACTGCCCAAAAAGAAATACTCCAACGCATTGATATTCAGAATTTGCCGACGGCTGGCTCCGATCGTACGCAACAATACGCTCTCCTGTATCCGCTGAAATTTACTGATGATCACCGAGCCAATTAATACAATGATACCTGTAATGATGCTGAAAAAGGCCATGAACCGGATCACAAAAGACACCTTTCCAACAATAACATCTATCGTCTGTAAAATCAATTTCAGGTCAATAACGGAGACATTAGGAAATTGCTTGACCACTGCCTGCTGAAAACTGGCTGCCTGTTGGTCAGAGGCTACCCGGGTGATCAGCACATGAAATTTGGGCGCACGCTCCAAAACCCCTTCCGGGAAAACCACCAAAAAATTGGTCTGTACCCGTTGCCAATCCACTTTTCGCACGCTGCCCACATAGGTATCAATAATCGCTCCCTGCACATTGAAAGTTACTTTGTCACCAATGCCTACCTGCATGTCCTCGGCAACATTTTCTGCCAGGGAAACCCAAACCGAATCCTGGGGATACTCAACTTTACCTCTCCACTTTCCTTTGATGATCGTTTCTGAGTCAGTCAGGCTATCCCGGTAGGTAACCCGGTATTCCCGGTTCAGCACCCAGCCATGAACATGTGAACTGGTATCTTTCTTTATCTCGGTCACAGATTTTCCTTTGATGCCATCTAAGCGCATGGAAACAATAGGTACCCGCTGCAAAACCGGCAGTTCAAATGAGCGGGCCAGGGCTGCCAGCGAGGTTTCCTGATCATCCTGAATGTCGAACAAGACCATATTGGGTTGGTCATCTTTGGCGGTAAGCGCTACTTTTTCCAGCAATAGGCTTTGCATAAAGAAAAGCGTGCTCAGCAAAGCGGTACCCAAGCCAATTGTCACGATAAGCACCAAAGTCTGGTTGTTTGGCCGATAAAGATTAGACAAGCTTTGTCTCCACACATAATGCCAGGAAGTGGGGAAATATTTTTTGACGGCCCAAATCATCAGCTTGGCAATTGCGCCTAAGAGCACAAAAGCCACAATAACACCCAAGGTAAATAAGGCTGCCTCCTGCCAGGTACGCAGTTGAAAATACGCGAAAATGCCTATAAAAATGATGACTAAGCCTAAGATGAGATATTGCAGGGGGTCCCTTTTTTCACTTTCGTCATACGAAGCCCTAATGGTCCTTAGCGGGGATATCTTGCGGATAGAAATGAGGGGAAGAAGCGCAAAAAGAACGGAAATGACCACGCCAATAATCACGCCTTGGACTATTGCGCTCCAGGAGATGGCCACATTTACTTCTACCGGGAGCAAGCCTGAGAAAACTTCGGGCAGCAGAAACTGTATGCTTGCCCCCAGGGCAGCACCGATAAGCGAACCCAGTAAGCCCATGATGACAATCTGGATCAGATAAATACCAAAGGCATGTTTCCCTTTGCCACCCAGGCACCGTAAAATAGCCACCGAAAGTAGCTTCTCCCGAATGTAGATATGTACTGCACTGGCAACACCAATACACCCCAAAAGTAGCGCAACAAAAGCCACCAGGTTCAGAAAGCCTGTCAGGTTTTTATAAGCATCGCCGATCTCCTCTTTGCGCTCTTCCACATCGTCAAAGCGCAATTCATCTTTTTCCAGGCGAGGTTTTATCACATCTGCCAGTAGCGCTTGCACATCCGTCCCATCGTCAAATTTCAGGTAGAGTTTATAGTTCAGGCGGCTACCTTTTTGCAATAAGCCAGTCGCGTCTAGGTATTCCATAGGAATATAGACCGGTGGGGCTACAGTAGCCGTAATACCCGGTTGGCCGGGCACTTTCTGGATGCGGCCTTCCAGCAAAAAAGTCAGTTCTCCCACTTTAATAGAATCACCGGTTTCGGCATCAAACTGCAACATGAGTGTATTATCTGCCAGGGCTTGCTGCTTTCCCCGAAACGCCTGACTAGCGGCGAGCGGCTCTGTTTCTATAGCACCATAATAAGGAAATTCCCCCTCCAACGCACGAACCTGTACCAGACGGGTGCCATCGTTTTTGGGAAAAAGCACCATAGAGGCAAAGCTAACTTCGCTAGACCGTTTGGCACCCAGCGAGTCAAAAAACTGAAGAGTAGATTCCGGTATCGGCTGGCGACTTTCTACCACCAAGTCCGCACCCAGCAAGGCTTTAGCTTCTCCCTCAATATCTTGCTGTAAGTTATCGCTGAAGGAATTGATTGCTACCAAAGCGGCAATGCCCAATACAATGCTGCTGACAAAAAGCAGGAGACGGGAACGGTTTTTACGGCTGTCCCGCCAAGCCATTTTTAAGAGCCAGGAGAAGTTCATTATCCTAATTTAATTGTCTGTTTAGCTATTTCTAAGCTACTAATTAGATTGATGTTTTCCTCTCCGCAAACTGATTGAAAGTCGTTTGTGTCAAAGGAAGCTAAATATTGAAACTGAAAATGAATGCAGTTAGCTAAAATGATCGCATCGTTGGGAAGTAAATTATATTTCACCATCAAAAGCGGCACTTCGCTTGTAACGTAAGCACCGTCAGGAATAAAAGTAAATCGTTGCAAAAAATCTGACAAGTTGCTTTCACCTAAACATTTACTTATCTCGCCGTTAACTTTTAACGTTAGGGGGGATTTTTGTCCCTTGAGTGCTAAAAAGTGGAAAAGAGATTCACTAAGGACGATACTGTTTATGTAGAGTTCAAAGTTCTCTTCAACAAACCACTCCAAAAGCTCCGTTTGCGTTCCTTTTAAATATTCTATTATTACTGAAGAATCAACAAAAATTTTCATTGCTTATACCATTCATCTTCATTCAAATTGTAGGTTGAGTTTTTTAGAATGCCTTTGAAGTTTTGAATAGAAACTAGTTTATCCTTTTCAACACTACCTTCATTTTTTAATATTATTACTTCTACATCAGCGTCGCGAAACGTTTCTGGAAGTTCAATATTTAGATGCTTACCTTTTACTTTTTGCAGTATCCTGTGTGCATTCATTTATTAAATATTTAGGCTTTTCAATTCTTGTTTGATAAACAAGATAGCTAAAAAACAGTGCTACAAATTGTTTTCTTTCATCTGATCTACTTCTTGTATTTGCTTGTTCAACTCATTCTTAGCAATCTTTCCTCCTTTGATGCTGATAATGCGCTGGGTGCGGCGTGCCAGGGCCAGATCGTGGGTGACCAGCACCAGGGTAGTACCCGAATCACGGTTGAGGTCAAAAATCAATTGTTCAATATGCTCCCCGGTTTCTTCGTCCAGGTTGCCCGTCGGCTCATCGGCAAATAATATGGCCGGGCTATTGGAAAACGCCCGGGCGATAGATACTCTTTGTTGCTCCCCACCCGATAATTGGGTAGGGAAATGATTTTTTCTGTCGGCTAGTCCTACTTTGTCTAACAGATCAATGGCTATTTTTCCCGCTTGCTTCTCCCCTCTCAATTCCAGGGGCACCATCACATTTTCTACGGCAGTGAGGGTAGGCATTAGGTTAAAATTCTGAAAGATAAAGCCTACATATTTGCCTCTCACCTCTGCCCGCTGGTCTTCATTGAGTTTGTCCAGCGTCACTCCGTTGAGGATCACCGAACCGGAACTAGCCCGGTCTAAGCCAGCACAAAGCCCGAGCAGCGTGGTTTTACCACTGCCTGATGGCCCTACGATAGCGCAGGTATCCCCCTTATCAATATGTAAATTTACTTGATCCAATACAGTTAGTTGATGGGTTCCACTGCGGTAGGTTTTGCTAAGGTTTTTTACTTCGAGAATTGACGACATAAAATATTATGCTTAATTGCGAGATTTAACTATTGGGCGGTCGTATAAGTTATCAGAACAAAAGATACTTCCGCTATCCAACTAATGATATATTATGATGACCAACAATTTGTTGAATTATTGTGCCCACAGGTTTTTTGTAAGTCTCTTATTGAGTACGTGCTTTTCGCTCTTGCTGTTTTCCTGTGCCCAGGATAATAAAGCCAATGATTCGGCTTTATCCACCAAAGTGACTTCAGAAGAAAATCCAGAGGACACCACAGCCACCAGAAAAGTGATTCTGTTCTTCGGCAACAGCCTGACCGCTGGCTACGGATTGGAACCGGAAGAAGCCTTTCCTGCATTAGTTCAAAACAAGCTGGATTCGCTGGGATTGGACTATCAAGTGTTGAACGCCGGGTTAAGTGGGGAAACTACTGCCAGTGGAAACTCTCGCCTGGAGTGGGTGTTGGAGAGGCAAGAGATAGATATATTTGTGCTGGAACTGGGTGCTAACGATGGATTAAGAGGTATCCCTACTGAAGAAACAAATACCAATCTCCGCTCCATAATCAAACAGGTAAAAGAAGCTAACCCCAGTACCAAAATTATTCTGGCAGGCATGATGGTCCCTCCGAACATGGGACCGGAATATTCAGAAGGGTTTCAAAAGCTATACCCCACCATCGCTGAGGAAGAAGAAGTCATGCTCATTCCTTTTTTACTTCAGGGTGTTGCCGGGGAAACTGAACTCAACCAGGGCGATGGCATTCACCCAACTGTGGAAGGGCAAAAAATTGTGGCCAACAATGTTTGGCAGGTGCTGAAAAAAGCGATTGACGAAAGCCCAAATTCTTAAAAGAATCAAATAATTATCTCTTCATAGTCAGTTTTTGATGTTGCAACCAAGTCAGATATGCGCAAAAAATAAACCCTGAACTGTGAACTCTTAAACTCTGAACTTACAAACACTTATGTCCCAAATCAGAAAAATACCCGTAAGAGACTTCTTCAAAAACCCAGAAAAATCAGGTTTTGACCTTTCTCCCAATGGAGTATATATCTCCTTTCTGGCCCCTTACCAGGACCGGATGAACATTCACGTTCAGAAAATAGGGAAAGATAAGGTGCAGCGGATCACCAGTGTGACCGAGCGGGATATCGCCGGATATTTTTGGGCAGATGACAACCGTCTCGTGTATATGAGGGACAATGGCGGGGATGAAAATTATTACCTGACTGCCATTGATATGGACGGCAATAACGAACGAGTACTGACCCGCTTCGATAATGTCCGTACCCAATTGATTGATGATTTGGAAGATTTTCCTGATGAAGTCATCATCGGCCTGAACCAGCGCAATCCCGAATTTTTTGACGCTTATCGTCTCCATCTGAAGAGTGGGGAAATGCAGATGATCGCTGAAAACCCCGGCAACATTGTAGGTTGGCTTACCGATCACGCGGGTGCGCTGCGCATCGCCCTGACTTCCGATGGCGTGAACACTACACTTCTGCACCGCGAAACTGAAGATCAGGAATTTAAGCCACTGCTCACCACTAATTTTAAAGAAAGTGCCTCTCCGCTTTTCTTTACTTTTGATAACAAAAACCTATACTCCACTTCTAACATCGGCCGAGATAAATCTGCAATCGTTCTGTTGGAAACAAAAGAGGGCAAAGAGGTAGAGAAAATTTTTGAGCATCCCGAAGTAGATGTCAGCAGCCTGAGCTATTCTAAGAAAAGAAAAGTGTTGACCGGTATCGCTTACACTACTTGGAAAACCGAAAGGGCTTTTCTGGATGAAGAAGCTAAGCAACGCTATGAATGGCTGAAATCACAGCTGGGAGACGATGAAATCGCGATCACCAGTCACAACAAAAACGAGGATAAGTTCATCGTTCGCACCTATAGCGACCGTACTTTGGGAAGCTATTATTTTTATGATCAAACTACCCAAACTTTAGAGAAGTTGATAGAAGTCAGCCCCTGGCTCAAAAAGGAGAAAATGGCTGAGATGAAGCCTGTTACCTATACATCCCGGGACGGGCTTAGTATTCATGGATACCTGACCCTGCCTTTGGGTAAGGGCGCCGATAAAATCCCGCTGGTAGTCAACCCTCACGGTGGCCCCTGGGTGCGTGATGCATGGGGTTTCAATCCCGAAGTGCAGTTTCTCGCTAATCGGGGTTATGCGGTGTTGCAGATGAATTACCGTGGTTCTACCGGTTATGGCCGGTCTTTTTGGGAAGCCTCTTTCAAGCAATGGGGACTCAAGATGCAGGATGACATCAGCGATGGTGTAAAATACCTCATTGACGAAGGTATCGCTGACCCGGAGAAGGTGGCTATTTATGGCGGAAGTTACGGCGGTTATGCAACTTTGGCAGGCTTAACTTTTACGCCTGATCTCTATGCATGTGGCGTGGATTATGTAGGCGTATCCAATCTGTTTACCTTTATGCAAACCATTCCTCCCTACTGGAAACCGATGCTGGAAATGATGTATGAGATGGTAGGCCATCCGGAGGAGATGAAGGAGCAATTTGATCAGACTTCACCTGCGTTGCAGGCACACAAAATAAAAGCGCCCCTGCTCATTGCTCAGGGCGCTAAAGATCCTCGTGTCAACCAGGCGGAATCTGACCAGATCGTGCAAGCGCTTCGGGAAAGAGGCGTTGACGTGGATTATCTGGTCAAAGAAAACGAAGGGCACGGCTTTCACAATGAAGAAAACCGCTTTGAGTTCTACGAAGAAATGGAAAAGTTCTTAGCTAAATATTTAAGTTAAGGACTATCCCAATTGTAGAGAACTTCGGAAAATTCCAAGTCTTGTAAATCTTCGGGGTGAATGAAGAAATTACCAATGCCTTCATCACCCCACAAGATACTTTTGTGGTCGGAATCAATTTGAAGTAGTAGCACCGCTTCTTCAAATTCCTGTACCAAGCGAGGATCTTCTTGCGTGAAGTGGGCGTAACCGCCTAGCTTGTGCCCATTGCCTTGTGCCAGACGAGCATAAGCTCTCCTTGCCTCTACTTTGTCATCACCGAAGCGGTCAAAAAAGTCGAAAACGGGCGAGCCAAAAAAATCGTCAAAAGCCCTATCGGTAGGTGAAACCGGGGCATGTTTGATTTCAAACTGCAAGGCATGGCTTTGCAGTACCGGAACATTGTCAAAATCCGGGAAATCAAAATCTTCCTGGGCATGGTCGGCGTCTACTTCCTCAAAAAAGATAAGCCTATAGCTAACCTGGTCAAATGGGTCATCCAGATCCAATCCGTACATATTGTCATCGCCCACATAAAACTGTAGAATTCCCTTTTCAGGAAACCCTGCCAAATGGGGCACTTCTTCAAAATTAATCTGGGCAAGCATAAAAAGTGGTTGCCCATTATTTCTTGTAGGATATTCATAACCGACAGGAAGATAGGGGAAACCACCAAATTTACTTTGCGTCAATTCAAGATCATCGTCAGGCTTCGCCGATATGCGAACATAAGGTTTTACAGATGATTCAATTTGCTTACGATAAGGTTCCAGCAATGCCGGAATTTGTAACTTAGAAGGCATCATAGACTCAATCGCGACTTTTCGTATTTGATTTTAAGCAAATCTACAAATTATTTGAAAAATCCACCTAATGAATCTCCAAATTGACCTTTTAACTTGTCACCCAAATCTTCCTCCTTGCTATCTTTGTCATCGCTTCCGCCCAGCATAGACATCAGGCTGGCTGGATTTACCCCTTTCTCCTGGGCAGTATTAATAAATTTACTCAACACAAATGGGATAGCATAGTTAGCGATTGTACTGGACATGCTCGGGTTTAGTCCAAGTTTTGAACCAAGGTCGCCCGCGTATTTTTTGACCATATTGATTACAATAGGATTACTAGCGATCTGTTCTTTGTCCTGAAACAAGCCCATCAGCCCACCAAAGTTTCCCCGACCCGCTTCGTCTTTAATAGTACCAAAAATATCATCTTTGGCCAACCCGACAGCATCATCTACTTTATCCTGCTGCATACCAAAGTCACCGGTAAATTTCTTGCTAAGTTCTCCCTTTAGGGAATTGATAATTTGATCAATCATAATTTTTCTTTCTTGATTAGTTCAATTTTTTACGTTGACAATATAAGGAACTCGTAGATTTATCAAATAGTTATCCGTTCACAAATATTCCCAGCCAGTCAGGCTTTTGAAAATGCAGGTTAATTTTTTTAAACCGATGCCTGACATAGATAATATTCCCGGGCAAGCCCCTGATAAATATCATGTACTAGCCATAGCAAGCACTATTTATTTGACTACCTTTGCAGGCAAAAACCAGTAATCATTATTGTTTGGGTTGGAAATCCTAGGAAAATGAAGAACATCTATTTTACGCCCGGGCCGGCTGAACTGTATTACACCGTAGAAGGCCACATTAAAAATGCGTTGAAGGAACAAATCCCTTCAATCTCTCATCGCAGCAAAACTTTTCAGGGCATTTATCATGAAGCCGTCACTAATTTAAAGGAGTTGCTGAATGTGCCTGAGCATTATCACATCTTCTTTACTGGCTCTGCGACTGAGATTTGGGAAAGGATTATTGAAAATTGTGTGGAGCATCAAAGCCATCACTATGTGAATGGTGCTTTTTCCGAACGTTTTCAGGCTACTGCAGAAGAACTGAACCGGAAAGCCAGCGCAGAAATAGCCGAAGCAGGCAGTTGTGTAAATCCTGATCCCAGCTCAATTTCCTCTAATGTAGAATTGATAGCTTTTACACTCAACGAAACTAGCACCGGGGCATCACAACCGTTGGAAGATGTTTACGCTATCCATCAGGCGCATCCCGATAAGCTGATTGCCCTTGATGCAGTATCTATTTTGCCCCATCCTGAGATTGATTATAGTCAGGTTGATACTGTGTTCTTCTCGGTACAAAAAGCCTTTGGTTTACCTGCCGGACTTGGCGTGTGGATCGTCAGTCCGCGTTGTATGGAGAAAGCGCAGAGTTTACTAGATAAAGGGCTTAGCATTGGTTCTTATCATACCCTTCCCGCTTTGCTTGCTAAAGGAATCAAAGACCAAACGCCAGAAACGCCCAATGTGTTGAATATCTATTTGCTGGCCAAAGTCAGTGGAGATATGCTTCAAAAAGGACTGGATAAAATCAGGCAGGAAACTGAATATAAGGCCGCCTTGATGTATCACTGTCTGGAGAACCATCCGAAGATGAAAGCCCTTGTCAAAGAGGAAGCTTATCGGTCAAAAACTGTCATTGTGGCAGAAACCAGTGTGCCCTCAGCAGAAATCATAGATCAACTTAAAGCTGACCGATTGATCGTAGGAAGCGGATATGGTGACTATAAGTCAAAACACATTAGAATAGCCAATTTTCCTACACACTCAAAAGAACAGTTTGAACTGCTGGTAGACAAAATAAATAGCTTGAAGTAGCTTGCCGGTCTAATAATTGTAGTATAGCTAGGGGTTATGAAAATTTTATTGGTATAAACTTAGCCCTTTATTACACGCATAACGTTTAGCTGATAATAGAAAGTAACTGTTAATGAAACGTGGCTTATTTTGTGTTTGTTAAGCCTCAGATACTAAGAACATTTTATACAAAAAGAGAACTTTATTTTAATAGTAATATGTATCCTTTAAAGAAAATTTTGGTCGCCCTTGATGCATCGCCTATGGACGATACGCTCATTGAGTTTGCATCCTTTCTGGCGCAGTCAACTTCAGCCGAGTCTGTTCATTTTGTGAATGTGATCAAGAACACCCAGCTTCCTGATTCGCTGAAAAAAGAATTTCCTAACTTGATGGAAGATGCCATCAAAGACCGGAAGAAGCAGATGGAGAAGAAGGTCATTGAGCGCTTTGATATGACCAACCAGCAAATCAAGGTGAAGATTGCTGTTGAAGAAGGACTTTTACCTTCTAAGCATATCCTTAAACTGGCAGAAAAGCATAACATTGACGCCATTGTTGTAGGAAGAAAAGAAAATCTCAAAGGCAGCAGCGTCGTTACCCAGCGTTTGGCACGCCGGGCCACCTGCTCTTTGTTGATCGTGCCTGAGAAAGAATACGCGGGTATGAACCGTATTATGGTCGCTACTGATTTTTCCAAAGACTCACTAGCCGCGCTACAGGAAGCTATTTCGGTAGCCAGCCACGCAAGCAACGAAGGAAGAGAAGTAGAGATTATCTGCCATCATGTGTACCAGGTTCCGGTAGGTTATCATTATACCGGCAAATCCTTTGACGAAAGCAGCGAAGTCATGCGAAATAACGCTGAGAAGAACTACAAAAAATTTATCAGTAAAGTGGATACCAGAGGTGTTAACATCACACCCTTGTTTTCATTAAGCAAACAGGAAAGTCCGGTATCTATGATTTATGACCAAGCTGTAGCTTTGAATGTTAATTTTATCGTGATCGGAGGAAAAGGCAAAGCAGCGTCTACCGCTTTCTTCCCGATAGGAACGAACACTGAGAAGCTCATTAGCGTGGACGCTAACATTCCACTGCTGATCGTAAGGCCCAAGCACAAAAACGCAGGCCTGATGGAAATGCTCCAGAGGTTGTAAGTAATAAATAATCGGCTTAAGAAATGAGTGGGCAGTAAATTTACGGTCCACTTTTTTTTATGCCCAGCATATTACCAATCTGAAAAGCCGTTCGCTCCAGGTTGTCCGCAGTATGGGCTAAAGCTTCTTCCAGAGATTGTGGGCGCGGGCCGATAGGCAGGATCACATCGTACACTTTGTAATCTTCAGGACGGTAGTCTTTAGGTAAGCTTCCGGCTAGCATAATGACTGCTTTGCCCTTTGCTTTAGCCTGGGTAGCCACATAGAAAGGCCCTTTGCCCGCTTGTGTCTGCCTGTCTAAGGCACCTTCGGCGGTGATCACCAGGTCTGCGTTTTGCAAATCCTGATGAAAGCCGGTGCGGGATAGCAGATAATCAGTGCCATCTACCAATTCAGCATCAAAAAACCCCAATAAAGCAGCACCTAAGCCTCCGGCGGCACCCGTTCGTTCAACATTCATAATAGCTTTGCCTAATGTTTTCTCCATAATCTTGGCTACTCTCTCAAAGTGATGTTCCAGTTCCTTCACCATCTTTTTATCAGCACCTTTTTGTGGGCCAAAAACAGCGGGGGCTTCTAATAATTTGTTGGTGACATCGCAGGTGACGATGATA
Source organism: Cytophagales bacterium (assembly GCA_038259985.1). Lineage (GTDB taxonomy): Bacteria > Bacteroidota > Bacteroidia > Cytophagales > Cyclobacteriaceae > Catalinimonas. The sequence continues at coordinate 22,060 of JBBSOG010000001.1, read as the reverse complement.
GATACTTTGGCCAGCCGAGCGTCAACGGACTGCATACCTATGGTATGCAATCGTTGCACACCTTCGCCTCCCGGTGGAATGAGCTTCCCTTGCTCATCCAGCATTTTGACGCCCAAAGCCTGCGCCATGCCCAATCCTAAATCTACGGTAGCGCTTCCCCCTATGCCTATCACGATTTCTTCTACCCCGGCATCTAGGGCTGCTTTCATCAACTGCCCGGTACCCACGGAAGATGCTTTCATAGGGTTTAGTTCTTCCGGCTTGAGCAATCTAATGCCTGAGGCCTCCGCCATCTCAATCACCGCTGTCTTGCCTTGGTTAATCAGGCCAAACGTAGCTTTTATATTTCTTCCTAGCGGATCAGCTACGTCCGTTTCTCTAAGTTCTCCCCCTGCCTGATTGAGCATGACAGTCAACATACCATCGCCACCGTCAGCGATGGGTTGTAGTAAGCATTCCACATTTAAGCTGCTTTTTTTCAATCCAATGTGTATGGCAGCAGCAGCTTTTACGGCATCCAGGCTGTTCTTGAAAGCGTTGGGGGCAATGAGTATTTTCAACTTGAGCAGGTTTAGGTTAAGCATGAAGATATAAAATATTATCATTGTCTTTATAGGTGAGCAAAATATTCAGTTGTGCTATGTAGCCATCTTTTGTAGTATTGCAGCCTCAATACCAAATCCGATGAAAAAAAACTTACTGCTGCTTTTTATTGCCCTAATACTTTTCATCCATTCTACTCATGCGCAGGAAGTGGATACTACCGCTATTGAGCTTAACAACTTGACCATTACGGAAAACCGTATGCAGACGCCCTTCTCTGAGTCTGCCCGAAGTATCTATGTGGTAACCCGCGAACAACTACAGCAGGCTCCGGTTCAGAGCCTGAACGAAGCGCTAAGCTATGTGCCCGGCGTAGATATACGGCAAAGAGGCCCCGCCGGGGTACAGGCGGATATCAGTATCAGAGGGGGTACTTTTGAACAAACACTGGTGCTGATCAATGGTGTCAAAATGAGTGACCCCCAGACTGGCCACCACCTGATGGACCTGCCCCTTGATGTGGATAACATTGAAAGAATAGAGGTACTCAAAGGCCCCGGTGCCCGCATCTACGGACAAAATGCTTTCTCCGGTGCCATCAATATCATCACCAAAGTACCTACTAAGCCAATGGCGGTATTCAGTGGCTACGGCGGTGATTTTGAGACCTTTGGTGGTAATGTATCCCTCGCATTGCCGGGAGAAAAATACGGACAATATATAGCCGTCTCCCGCGACCAGTCAGCAGGTTATCGTACCAACTCGGATTATAAGATGACCAATGCTTTTTACCAGTCTTATCTGCAACTGGATGAAGGAAAACTTAACTTCCTGGGAGGCTATACCAAACGTGATTTCGGCGCTGCCGGGTTTTATGTGCCTGATTCTGAAGAGTACGAGGAAGTTAATACCTTATTCTTGAGCACGGATTATGAGCTTAAGAAAGACAAGTGGACGTTCAAGCCTCGCTTGTACTGGCGAAGAAACCATGACGACTATGTGTTTCGCAGAAGTGACCCTGACTTTTTTAACAACTTGCATATCACCCATGTAGGGGGGGCGGAAGTGCATACTACTTACAATAGCAAGCTGGGGCTGACGGGCATAGGATTAGAATATCGGTATGAAAATATCAACAGCACCAATCTGGGTAAACGCAACCGCAGCCTGGCGGGTATCTTTGCGGAGCATCGTTTTTATTGGTTCAACAAATTAGATCTTACCCCGGGGGTTTACCTCAACTGGTATTCTGACTATGGCTGGAACCTATTTCCCGGCCTGGACGCCAGTTACGAAATCACCGCTCAATGGAAAGCCTTTGCCAATGTAGGCCGTTCTTTCCGCATTCCTACTTACACTGATCTGTATTACGCTGGCCCTAATAACATCGGTAACGATCAGTTGGCACCGGAAGATGCGGTTACCTATGAGGGTGGATTTAAATACTTTCAAGGCCACTTCTGGGGACAGTTAAGCTACTTTAAGCGGGATGCTTCTAACCTCATTGACTGGGTAAGGGACAACGATCAGCAGCCCTGGCAGCCCCAGAATTTTTATAATGTAGATATACAAGGCATAGAAGCAGGGCTGAATTTTGACTTCTCCCAGAAAAAGAATGCCTGGGTGCAGCGCGCTTCGTTGAATTATACTTATCTGGATGCATCGCTACTAAATACAGAAGAGGTAGAATCCCGCTACGCTTTGAATAACCTCAACCATCAGCTTATTTTTGGGATCACCCATAAGATTATAGGTAAGCTTCACCACACTTTTCAACTGAGGTATCTGGACCGGGCTAAGCTTACGGATTATACATTGCTGGACAGTCGACTGTTTTACCAAAGCGAGCGCTTCAACCTCTATGCGGAAGCCACCAACATTACCAATACCGAATACCTGGAAGCGGGCTACGTACCTATGCCGGGGCGATGGTTCAGGGCAGGGGCCACCTACAAAATTAGCTGGTAGCCTCAGCCGGTTGTGCACGCTTGACGATAATGACGACCAGCCAGACCATATTGACCAGTAGCAAAAGAGGGGCAACATAAATCAGCCAGTTAAACTGGCTAATCCGGTAGTTGCCCTGGTTGTTGAATAGCGAAATATAGGTTACCGCGCAGATCAGGAAGGCATTGATGACGGCAATAAACGAGCAAAACCAGGAGGTGACATTCTCCTTAAAGCTTTCGCTCCTGAAGTAGAAGCCAGCGCTTTCGGGGATGCCGGTCAACACGCTCAAGAGGATAGAACCCAGGAGGTTGGACACGATAAAGAATCCCAAGCCCACATAAAAAAAAGTCTCCTTCTCAACAAACTGGTCGGCTATGCCTTCCGCATCGGCGTGAATGCCCACCCTTTCCGGCAGATAAGCATAACCTAGCAGCAATACGGCGAAGTAAGCAAGGGCAGACAATATCCACAGAAACCTGAACAACTTTAGCATAAGACCTTGAATGAAGTACAAAATGGCTGCAAACTTAGGGTCTTTTTTGGGAAAAATACCATAAATAGCGTTAGAAAATCGCCCTGCTTCAGCCAGGCTGACAGCCATAAGCACCATGCAATACCTCACATCAAGTGTTCCGGCTATAAAGATGATGTATACTAACCTCATTGAGCACAGAACATGCATCCGTACTATTTGCTACGGTAGTGAATCCATCGCTCAAAACAGGCTGTAGAGGGGGTATAGCTGTTAAAAAACAATTGAAAAAATGACCGTTGCCCTACATACACCTTACATCACGATAGTAAAAAGTGAGTGTTTATTACACGAAGCACCCATTTTATACTTAATGTAGGTACAAGCAAGCCCTGTAAGGTCACTTTTCATCGCTAAAATTGACCTTAGACCTACCCTGCCTACCCTTTTAGTACCTGAAAAATGACCTAGCAACTACCCTTCATACACATTTTGTACTTGATCTAAGAACGTAGGGCTACCCTAAGATGACATTTCACTAATGAAAAGTGACCGTAGGCTTAGCTTATAGTAAATTTTAAGGGCAAATAGTTGGGGTGTAGGTACTGATGCCAGAGAGGAAACAAACGCTGGCAAACATTCAAAACGGATATAACTCTAATTATAGTATCTTCACACAAAGTCACCCTGAATGTAAATGAAAAGGCATTATATCGTATATTGGAGAGGTATTGTGGATGAAATGCGTAATGCATTTTATAAGGTTGTTAGCGGTAATTAAGAAAGAATGGAATATATCGCGTTTATTGTATCAACATTGGCACTGGTAATCTCAGGATTAACATTTTGGCTGACAAGAGTAAAGAGTGGTATAATAAAAATGACAAGGCCAACTACTATCTAACTTGGACCTGATCAGATAGGAAAAGGCCCACCTAAAATATACATCAGAACTTTACTGTACAGCACGTCTGACAAAGGGAAGTATGTTCAGAATATGTACATTCGATTGCAAAGAAGTGAGTCAGTTCAAAACTTTAACGTTTGGGTTTACAGAGAGAACAACCATGAACCTGTAAGGGGGAGCGGACTTTTTGTAAATAAGAATGGGGTAGTGTGTGCACATCATTTTTATATGCCAAAAGATGGTACGAACTATAGTTTTCTAGCAGGAGAATACCGTCTGCAAATTTATGCTGAATCTGTTGATGAAGCCCCTATAAAAATATTTGAGCAAATACTAACCTTAACAAAATATCAAGAGGAAGAAATGAAAATACGGAAAGTAGGGGCATATTTTGATTGGGCACCCAACACACAAAATTACCTCTCGCATGTTGATACAGGCCCAAAAAAAGATGAAGAACTTACCGATTTAATTGAAAGATTGACTGACGATAGAGAATGAAAGTTACCACCAGCACTATGCAGTAGCCAGCCCTGTTTGAAACGTACTCGGAGGCTAGTTTCTCCAAGCACTATTGTTGCTCATTGAATGACAAAACGCAAACAAGTTGGCCTGATGGCTGCATAGAACGTTAGCCTTCATTGGAACCATAAGAAAAAGAACTATTTTAAAATATGGAAACCCGACTAGAGATAGAAAATAAAATCAAAGAAGCAAAGCCTTATTTGCAGGATGAATTTGGTATTGACCAAATTGGTTATTTTGGATCATTTGCCAATGGTAACTACAGCATTGATTCTGATGTAGATATTTTAGTGAGCTTTAATAAGAAGATTGGATGGAAATTCTTTGATCTGAAAGACTATCTTGAATCTTTAATTGGCAGGAAGGTTGATTTGGTAACCGAAAGATCATTGAGGAAACAGTGGAAACAAGCCGTATTAGCGCAAGTCAAGTACATATGAAAAAGAGGGACTATCTGGCTTATATAGAAGATATGATTGAAGCTACAGATAAGATTATCAGGTATTTGGATACAGTAGATGGACTTGCAGATTTTTTGCAAAACGAAATGGTAATAGATGCAGTCACTCGGAACTATGAAATTATAGGAGAAGCAGCCAATCAGATACCCAAATCAATTAAAGATAAGTATTCAGAACTACCTTGGAGACAGATGTACGGACGGTTCGCCGCTGCGACTTAGAAACTTTGCAGTCCATGAGTATCATATCATTGATCCTCAGATTTTATGGGAAATTGCAGAAGACCATCTAATAGAAAACAAGATTCAATTGGAGAACCTACTAGACCAAGAAAGGGGAAACGAGGGCTAACATCGAGCGAGCTTCCCGCAGTGGGGCTTATCCAAAGGCTTAAGTTAAAAAGTAACTTAAGTCAGAGAGGGCGAGTAAATTAGCTGCTTTACCCGCTAAAGCGCATATGTTATGCGCTTTTATCTTAGTCAGGCATTTATAATGCCCTGGCAGCACAAGAATTTTGTACAGGGATGATTTGCAATGAAAGTGAAGGTAAAATGATCGGATTCTTGTAATTTTTTGTTTTACGGCAAGCAAGAATTATTGAGCTTATTTATATCCTTAGCGCATGGATTTTAACCCTATTATCCTTTCCATTCCTATCTACTTTCTGCTCATCGGCGTTGAGCTGATCATTCAGTGGGTGCAAAAGAAAAAGTTGTACCGCTTCAATGATGCTTTAGCCAATATTGGCTGTGGCGTGACCCAGCAGGTCACCGGCTTATTTTTTAAAGTGCTGGTGGTCGCCCTCTATCAGTTGATCTATGCGTATTTATCCATTTCAACAATCCCGGTCAACTGGTGGAGCATCGCTATTCTGTTTGTGCTGACGGACTTCTGCTACTACTGGGCACACCGGATGAGCCATGAGGTCAATCTCTTCTGGGGCGGGCATGTGGTACACCATCAGAGCGAAGATTATAATCTTTCGGTAGCGCTGCGCCAAGGCTCATTCCAAACGCTTTGGACGTCAGTCTTTTATCTACCGCTGGCAGTCATCGGCTTTGATACGCTTACTTTTGTGACCGTTTCAGCTTTCGTTACCCTCTACCAGTTTTGGATACATACCGAAACTATTAACAAACTGGGTTGGTTTGAGTGGGTGTTTAATACACCTTCCCATCATCGGGTACATCATGGGCGCGACCCCAAATACATTGATAAAAACCATGCAGGGGTGTTTATCATCTGGGACAGGCTGTTCGGTACATTTCAGCAGGAAGAGGAAAAACCTACCTATGGCGTCACTCAACCTACCAATACCTGGAACCCAGTATGGGCCAACCTCAAGCCTTATGCAGCTATGGGCAAGCAGCTCGGGCAGACTCCGAACTGGACGGACCGTATGAGGATATTATTTAACAAGCCCGGCTGGCAGCCTCAAGCCCTGGGAGGTTATCAGGCAGCACAGGAAGTAGACAAAAGCACCTATTCAAAATATGACGCTAAAGGGGAAGCTCGACTGCATTATTATATTTTCTTCCAGTTCCTGCTGGCTTTGGCAGGTACAGCTCTTTTTCTTTTCAATGAAGGCCAACTGGACATGATAGAAAAAGTATGCATCACCTGCCTGATCCTGCTTTCCCTGATCAGCCTGGGCAGTATGTTTGAAATACCCAGGAAGATATTGCCCCTGGAAGTTGTACGCATCTGTTTAACTACCGCCGCTCTGCTATATTTTGGTGGTATCTGGACATCTGCCATCCTGGCCATAGGAGCAGCCTACCTCGTAGCCTCCTGCCTATGGCTATATATGGCGTTGGTGCGTAATAAAGTATCCAAGCCCGCTCGTGTATAATGGGCGATGCGCCGATAGATGATCACTACGAAAAACGCTGTTATTGTCTAATTCATTTCAAAGGGCTGCAAAGCGAATGCTTCCTGGCGGGGAATTGAATCAAGCACATCAATATCAGATAATTTGTTTTTTCCTCGGTTACCGGAGAGCATGATACCGTCGTATTCCTGATAATCAATCCAGGGTGTAATGAAATTGGGTGAGTCCAAAGTCGCCTCGCTGTAATACGCCCATTGCTTAACCAGATTGTCACTCTTATCTACGTATACTTCGTATCTGTTTTGCGGGGTGAAGCCTACATTCTCAAACTTCATTTCCAGCACATCGGCCATTGCGCCGGTTTGCATGGTGTCTTCCCCAGCATAGGTCAAAGTCACTCCGCTGTCTTTCAGTTTGTAAGGCATAACGAGCCAATAGCTGTCGTTGACCCATATTTTCTTTCCTGCTTCCACATATTTGGCTAGAGAATCAGGGTTAGTAATTTCCTCGCCCCCCATCATCACCTGGCCTCCGTCTTCGTTGACATTAATGACATAAATGGCAGAGTCAGCGGGTACGTCTATGCGCACATCACCCGTTTGCTTATCCCAGAGAAGTGTACGGCGGCCGAAAAAATTCCAGCGAAGATAGCGGGTATTATCCCAGGCAGTACGGCCTCCCATAGCTTCCATGACTTTATCAGCGATTGCAATGGCTTCAGGATCAGAAGCAGTTTCATTGAATCCCTTGGCAGCAGGGTTAGTTTCTTTTTGACCCGTGTTATCCGTTTCTGCCGTATTTTCCTCGCTGGGAGAATTACAGGAAAAGTATACACAGGCACTTAGGCAGCATAATAATTGGATTGTCTTCATCTCGTTAGTGGTTTAGTTAGATACAACTAACGAAATTAGCAGGAAAACATCAAACTTTTATGTTTCAGGTCAGATTTAAGTCCTGCTTTTGGGCTTTCTTGTACAAGCGGTCCAGATAATAGACCGATGTATTGGAGGCCTCGCGAACATCGTCCACAAGTCTATCAATTTCGGTGTCATTGATTTCCTCTTTGGAGATCGCTTCCCTGAGCGCATTTAGCTTTTGATAAAGTTCCTCATTTTCAACCATTTTGATGGAAGGCTGAAGCTTATGGATCATTCCACGAAGGGCGGGTACGTCCCGTTGGATAACGGTCTCCCTGATTTGGTAGGGGAGTTGCTGAAAACTGCTTTTCAGTGTATCGAGTAGGGTAGTAACAAACTTCCTGTCATCACTATATTCAGTTAGGATCTGGGAGAGTGTCATTTGCTCTTCTTCTTTCTGGCTTGCTCCATCCTGGCTGATGCTTCTAGCATTTGTATTGTCTGCTGAAATCGGTATACCTTCAAGATGAAGGTTTTTGGCGATAGTGGTGTTCAACTGCTCCGGTTTGAAGGGCTTCGCCAGATAGTCATTCATGCCTGAGTCAAATACTTTTTGGCGTACATCAGATACTACATCCGCGGTAAGAGCGACAATGGGGAGATCTTGGTACTTATCGCCCAACTTTCGGATGGCTTCTGTAGTTTCGTACCCATCCATCACCGGCATTTGAAGATCCATCAGCACAATATCAAATGCCTGGGTCTGTACGATACGCACTGCCTGTTCACCATTTTCCGCAAAATCTACCCGCACGCCCATCTTGTTGAGGAAATTAGAGGCTACAATACGGTTTGCATGATTATCGTCTACCAGCAGTAAACGGATGTCCTGTAAAGAATACTGTATGTCATCCGCTGATTCCTGCACATGGGGTTCCGAAAGGTCAAGTTCGTAGTCCAACTCAAAACTAAAAGTACTGCCGATACCCTCTTTGCTTTTTACATTGATAGTACCTTTTTGTAAATCCACCAATTTTTTACAAATCGTCAGGCCAAGGCCAGTTCCTCCGTATTTACGGCTGGTGTCTTCCTGAGCCTGGGTAAAATTGTCAAATATCTGCCCTAGCTTACTTTCGGGGATGCCAATGCCACTGTCGCTTACTTCAAAAAGGAGTTTGATTTTACTTTGCTTAATATCCAAGACATGTACCCTGACGGTAATGAAACCTTCATTGGTAAACTTCAAAGCATTGCTTACCAGGTTGTTTAGAACCTGCGTTAACCTCAGCTGATCGCCCAATAGATAGTTTGGTAGCTTTTTATCTACTTTTACCCTTAGATCAATGTTTTTTTCTTTTGCCCGGATCGAGAAAGCATTCTTCACGCCTTCAATTACATTGTTTACATCAAAGCTGATATTCTCAAACTTGATCTTTCCGGCATCAATTTTAGCCAAATCAAGCACATCGTTGATGATAGTAAGCAGGTGATTAGCAGAAAACTCAAGGCTTTTCAGGTATTCCTGCTGGCCCTTGGTAGGATTGGCATCTTTTAAGAGACGGGTCATGCCAACGATGACATTCAGCGGCGTACGTATTTCATGGCTCATGGTAGCCAAAAAGTCTTGTTTGGCATGTGCCTGCCTTATGGCTTTTTCTTTTTCACGCTGAAGTTTCCGCTCAAATCTCACGTGATCGGTGATATCCACAGCGACACAGGTAAAGCCGATTTGTGACCCATAAGTGTCAGAAAGAGCAGAGCAACTAAGTTCTACCGGAATTTTGCGTCCTGATGCGTGGGGGACTGTAAAATCCCCTGACCAAGAATTTCTTTCACTTAGCTTTTGCAGAAATCGTTTTCCTGCGGTCCTGTGCTCTTGACGGATCATTACTTCCAGAGCAGGCTTTCCCAGTACTTCGCTACTTTTCCATCCAAAAAGGTTCTGCGCGCATTGGTTCCAGTAGATAATATGATGGTTCATATCTGTTGCCACGATGGCACTATCTACCTGCTCCAGCAGCGACGTTTGGAGATTTATTTGGGCTTGCGCTTCTTTATGTTCATTGATCTCTTTTTGAAGTTGCTTGGTAGTATTCTCAAGTTCAAGGGTTCTTTGCTGAACCAGGTACTCAAGGTTTTCTTTATGTTCTTCAAGCTTATTTTCCGCTTTTTCCCTTTCCTCTACTTCTTTTTTCAGCTGTTCATTAATGGTATTAAGCTTGGCGGAAGAGTTGGTGCGAACAATTTTTGTGATAGTCCTAAAACTTAATATTCCTGCTACCATTATAGAAAAAACACCGCTAATTCCGGTTAGGCTTGCCATAACAGGGATATCGGCTGTATGCAGCAATCCGAGTAAAATCAGAATGGCTATCAATACAAGCAGGTAAGGAAGAATATTTTTTGCTTTTTTATCTTGCAAAATTAAATAGTAAATGCCAAACGGGATAGATAAATAGAGATAACCCCCCAATATAGTTGGCGCAATATGGGCTAGCGCAATGCATATTTGAGTAGCATTGTGTGGGTCAGCATTCAAATAACTTATAATAATTAACAAAAACATGCTCATAGAAAAAATTTATGATTGTGCTTTACCTTACTTTTTTTGCACATAAAAAATAATTGCCAAAGCAATACTAAAGTGTGCAAGTTTGTGCCTTTTCAATTTTTCCTGAATCACCTGAATACATGAAAATTTTATTGGAATATATCTTCAAGTGGCAGAAACCTCTTATTTAGTAGTTTTACTATACGGTAAAAATAAACACAGGGTCATTAATTTTTAGGGAGGAATTGGGTCAAATGTTACACGGACAACGGTAAATGCTTAATGATAAAATTCCAGATCTAATGAAAGGATTTATCGTTTTTGCTAGTAATAATTACTCATTTATTTGTAACAATTTAACTATTAAATAAAATTAATAAAAGAGAATAAATTTTAGACTTACTGTTAGCAAGGCAAAAAGCAGCATAATACGTGAGTAGAGGGCAAAATAGCAGAAAACTATTCCTGAGGGTGTATAGATACGCTACTTACAGCAAACTTTCTGAATTTCAATATGCTTTTCCTCCATAAACTTGCTTGACTTAAGCGGGAAATTAGGTTCTCAAGAAGTTTAATCTTAAAAAAACAATCTTAGAAATTTAGTTTAAAAAAGAAAATTTATCATTTTATGGGAGAAATTTTAGAATGAACGATAATCATTACGCTTATTTATACTTAAGTATTTGGTATTAATGTTGTAAAAGTAAATAATTTTTTTCCCACTCACATCGGTGTTTTGCTCAGATTGATTAATTCACATACATGTCTTGATCAAGTATCTTTACCATTGCGTTATTATGTTTACCTAACCTTAGATTTGATGAAAAACTTAGTCAGTTTCTTATTTGCTCTTTTTGTTTCCCTTACATGCTACGCTCAGCAGGTTTCTCCTGCTAATGCGACTCATCCTAAACAGGCACCCTCCAGCGGGGCTACTATCTACAAGACGTATTGTGCCGGTTGCCATGGCGCGCGTCTTGAAGGCAGCGCTGCCGGGACGTTGATCAAAACCGACTGGAATTATGGAAGAGGAAAAGGAGCGCTGATCAAAAACATCACATTTGGTATTCCGGGTACGGAAATGGCTGCCTGGAATAAAATATTAAATCATGATGAAATCAACGCAGTGGCTGATTTTGTTATCGCCGCGCAGGACACCGCACCGTCTGCCCGCCGTACTATTCCAAGGCAAATCAATACTGAAGAATATATACTCAATGTGGAGCAAATAGTCAGTGATGGCCTTGCCACTCCTTGGGCGATAGAATTTGTAGATGAAACCCATATCCTCATCAGCGAAAGAGCAGGAAATTTGCGCTGGCTAATCAATGGAGAACTAGATACCCAAGCCATCAAAGGGCTACCCCCTACTTTTGCCGAGAGCACAGGGGGCTATATGGATATTGCCCTGGACCCTGACTATGTTGAAAACGGTTGGGTATACCTGGCTTACAGCCATACCGATGGGGATTTAAATAACAAAGAGGCCCCTGCCATGACCAAAATTGTGCGGGCAAAGATCAAAGGTCATCAGTGGACAGAAGAACAAACCCTGTTCGAAGTTCCCGACTCCCTGCTGGTAGTCAGAGGGAATCGCTGGGGTTGCCGTTTTTTGTTTGATAAGGAAGGGTTGTTATATTTTACTATCGGTGATATGGCCCAGGCGATGGACTCACAAGACCTGGGTAAAGCTACTGGAAAAGTGTTCCGCATTCATTCTGATGGCACTATTCCTGAAGACAATCCTTTTGTAAATAAAGATGGGGCGCTGCCTGCTATCTTTACCTTTGGCAACCGTAATGTGCAGGGCATAGACCAGCATCCGGTCACCGGGGAGATATGGGCTACCGAACATGGTCCTATGGGAGGTGATGAATTAAATATTCTGCAAAAGGGCCGTAATTATGGATGGCCGGTAATTACCTATGGCATAGACTATAGCGGTGAGATTGTCTCCGAAAAAACGCATCAGAAAGGTATGGAACAGCCCGTCACCCAATGGACACCTTCTATTGCAGTTTGCCCTATAACGTTTAGCACCAGCCCACTTTTTCCTAAATGGCAAAACAACCTGTTGGTAGGCGCGCTCGCTTACGAAGAACTCAGAAGATTAGTAATAGGAGGAGAAGAAGTCATTAAACAAGAAATGATCCTAAAAAACTTTGGGCGTGTTCGGGATATAAAAATCAGTCCTGACGGGGCAATATATGTGGTGCTTAACAGTCCTGATATGATTTTGCGTATTACGCCTGAAAAAGAGCTCTAATAAACCTAACCATGGATCATTCAGCCATCATTTCCGAACTAGCTAGAAACCGGCTGGTTTTTGAAAAACTACTCAGCAAAAAGCCCAAGGCTACCTACTTGTGGAAACCGTCTAAAGAGCAATGGTGCGTACTGGAAATTGTCTGTCATCTGCTAGATGAAGAGAGAGAGGACTTCAAAAGCAGGATACGTCATCTTTTTGAGCACCCAAATACCCCGCCCCCTGCTTTTGACCAGGTAGCCTGGGTAACGGAAAGAAAATATGTGGAACAAAATTATGAAGAAAAGCTATATGAATTTTTAGACGAGCGGGATAAATCTATTATATGGCTGCAATCGCTGGAGAACCCTGCCTGGATGAATGCATACAAACACCCTAAATTAGGCAAAGTCACTGCTGAATGTTTTCTTGCCAACTGGCTGGCCCATGATTACCTGCATATCCGCCAGGTTGACAGAATCAATTATAGACATCTACAAGAGAGCAGTCAGCACCCGCTGGACTATGCCGGCAAGTGGTGAGCTTAATCCTTAAAAAAACTATCAATTTTATTCGTAGGCAATCCATTCCTATCACTTAGTGCGTAGTTAAATAAAGTTATTTTTTTACTACATAACCACGATTAACTATGAAACACTTTACATCAACCTTATCCCCACTGCGATTTGTCGCCCTTTTCTCCCTTGCTTTTTCTACCTTTTGTTTTACCGGCTGTAAGGAGGGCTATGATATTTTTGAAGACATCAAAGGCAACATAGAAGACAATGAAGACATGGATGATGGTGACGAAAAAGACATGGATGGTGACATGAATGGTAGCTGGCTCTTTGCTTCTACCAATACCGGGGGCAACTTTACCATTTTTGACGTGAATGATTTAAATAAAATCCGCACAACAACTGCCATGACCGGAAACATGGACGCGGATGGTATTTATTATGATGCAAACAAAGACATTGTTTATCAACTCTCTCGTACCCAAAGCCAGGTCAACGCTTATACTGATGCATCCTGGACAAAAGGCGGAGAGGACGTAAGCCCTGCTTTCAGTAGCACATCTGACTTTACCAACGGTCGTGAAATTACGGTAAGTGGTGACAAATTGATCGTTGCCGAAGACGTAGATGAGATGAACCGTTTGATCGTCTATACCCTTGGTGATGGTACAATTACGCTGGATAAAATTTATAACGTACACTTCAACCTCTGGGGTATCCAATTAGTTGATGGTACGCTCTATGCGGTCAAAGACGTCACCAATATGTTAGCAGTATTTGAGGGTTTTTTAAGTAATCCCGAAGGTGACATTCAGCCTACTAAAAGCGTAGCTATTGAAGAACTCGTTAGGACCCACGGACTAAATTATGATGCCAGCCAGGACATTATGGTGATGACTGACATAGGAGATGCAGGCAGTGATTCAGACGGGGGGCTCTACATAATCCCTGAGTTTAGCAAAGTGCTGATGGATACTGATGATGAAGGCACTATTTCTAAAGATGAGCATCTACATTTTCGTGGTGATAAGACCATGCTAGGCAACCCAGTCGATGTGGCAATAAGTGCTGATAAAATGCTTTATGTAGCCGAGCGTGCCAACGGAGGGGGGCAGATTCTAGTTTTCAACTATCCAAATGGTAGCGAATATTGCAATGTGAAACCTTTCAAAACCATTGCTTACGAGGGTGCTTCAGCAGTTTATCTTTCCGAAGAGGAATAACAAAGAGTTTTTTCAATATGAATCAAAAGGGAAAACAGGTTAACTGTTTTTCCTTTTTTTGCTGTAGCAAGGCTAGTTCGTAGTAAGAAGGTTTTGTAACTCATTGATACTTGACAAAATCCGAATAACACTGGTTGATAGCCAAAATGACCTGATATTCATTGGGCTGTTCCACAAATATTTCCTTCATTCGGCAATACATCATAAATTCCTCCAGCTTCTCTTCTTTTAATCCGGTCACTTTTTCTACCAATTCCTGCTTATATTTTTGCGCTACGGCGTTGCCATGCTTGGCAGCGGCGATTTTTTCCCTTGCCTCTCGCTCATATCTTGCCCTTCTGTTTATTTTTTCAGCAATGAAGGAAACAGGATTGAGTGGTGATGCTTTTACTTCCCTGCGTGGCCCATTGTAAGAACCGGGAATGATGACTTTTTCTTCTTCTGGATCAGGCAAGTCATCCATAGCTAGTATTGCTTTCTTAAAGGCATACTCATCCTTAAAAGCAAAAATAGTCACATTCTCCAGGGCATAAGTTTGTTCGCTGAGCCTGATTTTGAGGTCATAATTGTCAGTGGTCGCGGTGTCGCCAAAATAAAGATACTGGGACTCATGTGCCACGGTAGAAAGCATGAGAGAATCCTGTTTGGAAAAGCGGATGAAGAAAAAACCGTCTTCATCACTGACTACCCCTTTCCCACTATTCCCGATAGAAATGGTGACAAAGGGAATCCGCTGATCTTCTTCATCTACAATTGTCCCTGACAGTTTGATGGTTTGATCCTCTTCTTGTTGCGCTAACAAACCCAGAGGACTAAATAAAATAGAAAAAATAAAGAGTAATCTATATTTCATGGCGCTGATATCTTAACACATCAAACATTTCGCATTCAATCCATCAATAATAATGCATCTAACGATGAAAAAGTAAAAATAATGCAAATTAAGGGGAAAAAGCATTCAAAGTATGCTTGCAAATGGTTTTCAAACGCTATTGCTAAGCATAAAGTTGAGCGCGGGATAAGTTTGGGTTTTGATAATTATCTTTATCAATTCCTACACCTGCATATTGCACGTTATCTGCACATAGTCTTTTGGTAAGTGTCGTGGCTTAGCTAGAACACCAGCATACACTCCTAATACTGCCAATCATCAAAGCACTATTGACAGTTTTTGACCAAAAAAATTGACACATTTAATGCTTAATAGCTAGAAGCGTCACCCTACTTAACCGATACACGCACTAACCTGTCAATCTGTCACTACTAGGGGGGTTGGCATAAGCATTGATGATTACAAAGAAAATTAAGATCAACAAAACCGAATCAATTAAGATATTATGGGAAAAGTTATAGGAATAGACTTAGGAACAACAAACTCCTGCGTCGCTGTCATGGAAGGTAACGAACCTGTAGTGATCCCCAACAGCGAAGGCGGAAGGACAACCCCATCGGTTGTCGCGTTTTTAGATAATGGTAATGGTGAGCGTAAAGTAGGTAGCCCGGCCAAACGTCAGGCAATTACCAACCCTCAGCATACCATTAGCTCTGTGAAGAGATTTATGGGTAAGAAATTTTCTGAAGTCACTTCGGAGATGAAAAATGTTTCTTACCAGTTAGAAAAGGGAAGTAATGATACTGTTCGCGTAAAGATTGGCGATCGCTTATATACCCCTCAGGAATTATCAGCAATGATTTTGCAAAAGATGAAATCCACCGCTGAAGATTATTTGGGAACCACAATTACCGAAGCAGTAGTGACTGTGCCTGCTTATTTTAACGATGCTGAACGTCAGGCTACCAAAGAAGCCGGACAAATTGCTGGCTTAAATGTAAAAAGGATTATCAATGAGCCTACTGCTGCTGCCCTGGCTTATGGCCTGGACAAGAAAAATCAAGACATGACTATCGCTGTCTATGACTTGGGTGGGGGTACTTTTGACGTTTCTGTCCTTGAACTAGGAGATGGTGTATTTGAAGTAAAGTCTACCAATGGTGATGTTCACCTGGGTGGTGATGATTTTGACTCAAAAATCATTGACTGGCTGGCAGAAGAATTTAAGAAAGACGAAGGTATAGATCTGAGAAAAGACCCTATGGCACTACAGCGTCTGAAAGAAGCCGCTGAGAAAGCCAAGATTGAGCTTTCCAGTGCTACCAGTACTGAGATCAATTTGCCCTATATTATGCCAGTAGATGGTATTCCCAAGCACTTGGTAAGGACATTGAGCCGCGCCAAGTTTGAGCAATTAATTGATGACTTGGTACGCAGAACGATGGAGCCTTGCAAAAAAGCACTTGAAGATGCAGGGATGTCTCCTTCTGAAATCAACGAAGTGATCCTGGTAGGAGGGTCTACCCGCGTGCCTAAAATACAGGAGGAAGTAGAAAAATTCTTCGGTAAGAAACCTTCCAAAGGGGTTAATCCTGACGAAGTAGTTGCGGTAGGTGCCGCCATTCAAGGTGGTGTTTTCTCCGGTGATGTGAAGGATGTGCTTTTATTGGACGTAACGCCTTTGTCATTAGGTATTGAAACTATGGGTGGCGTATCAACTAAGTTGATTGAATCCAATACGACGATCCCTAGCAAGAAATCAGAGGTGTTCTCTACAGCATCGGATAATCAACCTTCGGTAGAGATTCATGTGTTGCAAGGAGAGCGTCCGATGGCTACCCAAAACCGTACGATCGGTAGGTTCCACCTGGACGGCATTCCACCAGCACCACGAGGTGTACCCCAGATTGAAGTAACCTTTGATATAGATGCTAACGGTATTCTGAATGTATCTGCTAAGGACAAAGGCACCGGTAAAGAACAGAAAATCAGAATTGAAGCTTCTTCCGGTCTTACCGATGAAGATATAGAGAAAATGCGTAAGGAAGCTGAAGCCAATGCCGAGTCTGATAAGTTGGAAAAAGAGAAAGTTGAAAAGATCAACGCGGCTGACTCTTTGATTTTCCAAACTGAAAAGCAGTTGAAAGAGTACGGTGACAAGCTTTCTGAGGGCAACAAAAAGCCTATTGAAGCGGCTTTGGCTGAGCTTAAAGAAGCACATAGCAAGCAGGATTTGGAAGCAGTGGACGCTGCCATGAATAAGCTGAACGAAGCTTGGCAGAACGCTTCCCAAGAGATGTACCAGGCTGCTGGTGCTGATCAGGCAGGTGGCGCTGCACCCGGAGCGGATGATGCCCAGGATACTAGCGCAAATGCTTCAGACAGCGATGTTTCTGATGTAGAATATGAAGAAGTGGATGACAAAGACAAGCAGTAAATATCTGCTATCTTTTACATAATTTAAGTTCACCTTTACGGGCTTAGATTATAGACATAAAATTTAGCCCCAGTCATGTAGATATGAATGGGGCTATTTTTTTTACTTTATCTTCAGTGATGCATAAGCTAATGATTCATTAGCATGCATGTAAAACAACCTCAAAAATCATTAAGGGTAAAGGGCTAAAGCGAATAGCGTATCTGGATAAAAATTATCGCTACCAGGTAGTAATTTTAGTTTCCCGCATCGCCCTGAGAATATCGCGGCGACTTACCTGGCCTACCAGTTTTCCGTCATGTACCACCGGAAATTTTCGGAAGTTTGTAGTCAGAAATTCGTTGGCTACATCCAGGATGTCGTGGTCGAGGGTCACGGTTTTTACCATCACTGACATATAGTCAGCTACAGTTTTATCATGATGAGGTAAGTTATTGTAGGCACTATCTACGATCAAACGAAGACAGTCTTTTTCAGTGAGCATACCAACAATAGCCCGGTCTTTATCCAACACCGGGGCGCCCGTAAGCTTATGGTCTAATATGATGTTGATTGCCTCGTCAATGGTTTGTTCGGGGGAAAGCGTGACTTCATCAGAAGCCATAAATTTCTCTACGGTAGGAAAACTCATACCGTTGGCTTTGGGTTTCTCTACTTTTTTACCGGTAAAATTCATGACTTTAATGTTTAAACGTAAAAAAAGAAAATTTATATAATGAAAAAATTATCTTAGGATTTTACTGAATATTTGGCACATTCGCAAATATTCAGTTCCAACCAATGATATTTATAAATTTAACACTAAAATCCAACATTAATTTCATATATGATTTAGCTACAGAAGTGAATAATTAACCCTAAATTCTATCGCTAAAATCTTATCAAAACAGTTTTACCTAGTGTCATACTGACAGACAGATACTCTCACGCTTTTTTATCCTCGGAATTTTCAACGCTTGCTGAAACTGTTCGTATGTCATTCCATCTGCTGTACCAGGGCCAACATTAAGCGTAGACAAATCACATGCTGAATGTTTTCTTAATTGTAGCCTATCCCGGTGCATCGGGTAGGTATTCTCAACAAGGATTGGTTTCCTCCAATCTTTATGTTTCTCTTTGCTTATTGCTTCTTTATCCGAGGGGATATCTTTTTGGGTTACAGCTAAAGGTTGTTCTTTTATAGGCTCTTCTTTTTGCCATTCTACGGGTGAATCCTGCTTTAACGGAAATTCATCACCTTGCTCATTATAATTTTCCTGCCAGTATGTGCTTTCAAGCTTATCATGGCTACTACTTTTGTAGAAATGTCCAGTCATAGGCAATTTTTCCCTAGATGAAGCCGCATCAGCTTGAGTTTGATGAGAAGGCGTTATGAAATATTCACTATCTAAATAAAGATTACTCGCATTGAATTCTTCAGGAAAAGAATTGGCACTAGCCTCACATTCGTAAAACACATCATGATAAGCCAATATGATTACTTTTTCAGTATTTTTCTCCTCACTGGTCAAAGCTATTTGAAGTGTGACTGCTTCCGCTTCAGCAATTGCTGACAAAATCCCTGTTTGCTCATACTGCTGATTCTCCCTTGATTTTGGCATTGCACTAAAAGGCATGAGAGAAGCTTTTGCTAAGCTAACAACATTACAGTGTTGAACTATCTCAGAATTGGCATTTTCTGATGACGCCTGGACTATAGGCGTTTTGTCAACATAACTGTAAATTTCTTGGCTCACAAAATCTCTCTTTTCATGGGCGGATATTCCTATACTTTTAATCTCTTCCCAAATATGGTTCCATGTTTCATTATAAGAATTATCGGGCTTTACAGTATGGTGTATACCTCTTGGCCGAATATCTGCCAACGCAGTTTGGGGATCTTTCTTTCTGTACTTTCCAAATAGATTTCTCATTTCTATATATGCTTTTGTTAAGAAAAGCTTTCACAAATATAATGTAAGAAAAACTAAAAATTAAACTATTTTAATATTTTTTTTAATTAAAATAACAAAAAAGCTACAATAAATACGCATAAGGCGATCATGAGGATTTGAGAGGGCTAATTATTTTTCTAACAAAAGACAGCAGAAAGGGCCAAAAAATCAATTGTGAAGTAACAAATACTCAACAGAAAAATTATTTCATAAGCTATCTTTAGATTAACCTTAATATCTTGTACTGATTTTCTTGGGGCGTCTATTTTACTTAAACATAAGCCATGTTCAGGCATGTGAAGATTAAAAATAAACTTGCGCTGGTGATGATTGGCTTATCATGTCTTGTCATCGGAATTTTTAGTGCGCTGTTCTATTTTCAATTTGAATCCGCATTGAAGGAGAGGGTTTTGCTTCAGTTATCATCAGTCAAAAAACTAAAAGTGGCACAAATTGAGAATGAGCTTAACAATAGGATAGAAGCAATCAAAAGTTTAATCATCCAATCAGATGCCCCCCTATTGGATCAACTTAACCAACCACTTTTTGACAAGTTGTTTTTTTCCCAATCACAAGATACATTCGCTATTGCCCACTACACTCTGGCTATTCCTGACACATTAGCTCCCGGTGAAGTAATCATTCGCGACCTGACCCCTCAGCACAAAAGTGCTAAAATTACGCTCGCTTTCATTACTCGCGACTCTATGCAATACCTCATTGGCATAGCTACCCTCCCCAAAATACAGTCCGTTCTGTTGGAAAGAGCCGGATTAGGACAAACAGGGGAATCTTATCTGGTAGGGGAAGATTTCAAGATGCGTACCCTTTCCCGTTTCTTCCCGAAACGAAACCCCCTAGATATCCAGGTTAAATCCCAAGGGGTACTGAGGGCAATAGCCAATCAGCCAGGTGAAGAAATCATTTCGGACTACCGTGATGTACCCGTTTTCAGTTCATTTGAAAAAATTTCTTTTAATGGCTTAATATGGGTCATTCTTTCTGAGATTGATTATCAGGAAGCTCTTTTTCCACTCCAGAGCCTCAGAAAAAATTTTTATGCCATGCTCTTAATCATGTTGTTTTTTGTACTGATTATTTCTTACCAACTAGCACGTCTGTTGGTCAAGCCGGTACTTAACATGGAGCTAGGACTTCATAGTATGGCCAAGGGCTTACTACTTGACCCACTGCATGACCATAGCAGAAAGGATGAAATCGGGGCGATGTTCCGGGCTTTGGATAAGCTCAATGAAACCATGAGAAAAACCATTGAATTTGCCGGCAAAATAGGTGAAGGCGATTTTCAAGCACAATATCATTTGCTAAGTGAAGACGACAAGCTAGGGGAGGCTCTTTTGCAAATGAAAAATAAGCTAAAAGAATATCAAAAGAGGGAAGCTAATCATGTAAGGGAAAATCAACAGTCTATGATTGATGGCGAGGAGAAAGAACGTGCCAGGCTATCTAAAGAAATTCATGACGGATTAGGCCCGATGCTCACCAGTTTGAAGTTAAAAATCCAAGCATTGACGCTAGAAAATACTCATAAAAAACATTTGCTTAAAATATTGGATGAAACAATCAAAGAAACCCGCCAAATGGCTAACAATTTGATGCCCAGTGTATTACAGGATTTTGGTGCTGCTGAGGCTATTGAAAATTTAGCTGAGCAGTTGAGGCTTAGCACTTCATTGCGAATCCGCTATAGTAAAGATACCCAGGAAAGCCCACGCATTTCTAAGGAAATCAATATAACTCTGTACAGAATCGCCCAGGAAGTCCTCAACAATGCCATAAAGCACGCCAATGCGAGTGAAATCCGACTGTCCCTGACAGAATTTGAAGAACATGTGAGCTTATTTATTGCCGATAATGGTTCAGGGTTTGATCAGCGTGATGTATTTTCAGGTAATGGATTGAGAAACATGCGCGAGCGTGTTAAACTTGTAGATGGCACGATGACTATTCATTCTGATCATGAAGGTACACGCATAGAAGTTGAAATACCCTTATAAATGATTGTGTATAAGTAGTATGGTTTTTTTTTGCATTTAGATTATAGCGTAAAGCACTTCATATTTAGCATTTTAAGCCAGTCCATACGCTATTTAAGGGTTTGTTAAATAAAAGCACAGGTATTAACATGACATTTATAAAAATTATGGTCGCTGATGATCATCAGCTATTCCGGGAGGGTATTATCTCTTTGCTTAGTAAAGATGATGCCCTGCAGGTGATTGGTGAAGCTTCATCCTCAGAAGAATTACTACACTTCCTGAAAAGTAAGCACCCTCATGTAGTACTTGTGGATATCTCTATGCAAAGTATGGATGGGTTGGAGGCTATTCGTAGAGCCAGGGAAGATTTTCCCCTTATAAAATTTATTGTATTGACCATGCATGCCGAAGGCCAGTATGTAGTTAAGGCCGTAAGGAATGGTGCTTATGGATATTTGCTAAAGAACACCGACGAGAAAAAATTACTGGAAGCTATCCACACTGTATTTTCTGGAAAGAAATATTTCAACGAAGAAATATCCCGGCTGATGATTGGCAATATGTCGCAGGAAGGTGAACACCATAAGAAACTTTCTAAACGCGAAATGGAAGTACTCCATCTGGTCGCTGAAGGCAAAACTACTAAAGAAATAGCGGACGAACTGTTTGTAAGTACACGGACGGTGGAAACACATCGGGTTAATATGATGAAAAAGCTGAAAGTACAGAATACTGCTGAGTTAGTTAAAACAGCAGCCCAGCGAAAGCTCATTT